>CAKTZW010000440.1 GCA_934636065.1 uncultured Labedella sp. | reverse complement strand
GGCGACGAGGGCGTGCGGGCCGTCCTGGACGATGTCGAGGGCGAACTCGCCCTCCGCTCCGGCACCGACGACGACGTACGTCTGGCGGGGGGCGATCGTCCAGCGGTTCACGAGCACCGACGGATCGTCGAGGTCGACGCCGAGCAGGTCCGTGTAGCGGACGCTCGTCGGAAGCAGCCCCTCGTCGCCCGCGCCGCTCACGTGGACGATGGAGCACAGGCTCCGTGCGATCGCCTCGGCCGAGGAGAGCGAGACGCCGTCGAGCAGGACGCTCGGATAGTAGGCGTCGTCCGTCTCCAGCCGGGCGAGGCTGTGGTCGCCGGGATCGACGGCGACGACGGTCGCGCACTCCTCGGGCAGCCGGGAGCGGTCCGAGTCGATCGCGACGACGTGGATGCCGTACGACGACCCGCTCGCGAGCAGTTGCACCATGCCGGGGAGCATGCGGTAGCGCCGAGCGCCGTCGATGACGACCACGACGTGCGAGTCGAACGTCCCCCGCGACGCGTTGCCCGCACGCATGCGCGCCTCGAGCATCGCGGTCACCTCACGAAGGCGCTCCCGCCTCGTGTCGTCGGTGTTGCCGATGAGCGACACGACGCTCTCCCCGAGCTGCACGTGCGGGAGCCACTGCGCCCATCCCCATTCCGACGCCCCGTCGCTGTCGCACAGCACGACGACCTGCAGGTCGCGCGGCGAACGCAACGCGGCGAGGGACGTGAGCATCGACCGGAGGGTGCTGCGGGTCACCGCCTCCGGGCCTGCGATGCCGACCACCCCGGCGGAGAGGTCGGCGACGACGGGGGAGGGCGAGACGCCGACCCGGCGCTCCGTCGTCCGATCCTTCTGCGACCCGCCCTCGAACCGGACGTCGAGGTCGACCTCGCTGACGCCGATCCGCACCTCGAGCGCGTCGGGGTCGCCGATGCGTCGCTCCCACAACCGGGAGAGCGGCCGGACCACGATGTCGCGCACCACGACGGGGTCCGGACGCCGGTACCAGGAGTCGAGGCGCTGGTCCTTCACGAGCATCTCGATGCGCGCCTTCGTGTCCTTGACGTCCTGCACCCACTGCGCCTCGGTGCGCTCGCCCTTGCGCTTCTGCAGTCGCCGGTTGGTGATGAACGACCCGATCACCATGACGGGGGAGGCCGCCGCCATGAGCAGCATGACGGGCCGCTGGAAGAGGACGGCCATCGTGACGCCGAGGATGACCGGGATGACGGCGGACAGCCAGGGCAGCGGCGACGCGTCCGATTCCTCGGGCTTGTCGCCCGGTAGTTGCACGACGGGCTGAGGACGCTGCGGCTGGATGCGCGACGGCCTGTTGAACGCGCGCATGCCGCGACCGTCCGGGGTGATGTCGGCGTCGGTTGCCGGCGCGACGCCGACGCGGAAGAGCCCGCTCCCCAGCTGCACGAGATCGGCGGGCACCAACCGGATCGTGCCCGTGCGCTCCTCGCCGTTCACCCACACGGGCGCCGACGCGTCGAGGGTGGCGGTGAGGGCGCCGCGGCCGCTCCCGTCCCCGCCGTCGAGGGTCAGCACCGCGTGGGCCTCGGCGAGCCACGGGTCCGCGATGCGGACGTCGGCCGTCGACCCGCTCCCGATCGAGAGCGCGGAGCCCGGGGTGAGGGCGACGGTCTCGCCCGAGAAGGGTCCGCCGACGACCTCGAGGCGCGGCCATCCGGGCGGCAGGTCGCGGCCGTCGCTGCGGGGGAGGGCCGTTCCGGAGAGGACGGCCCCGTTCAACACGCCGGCCCGCCCGAGGGGAGCGTCGGGGGACGCCGGGACGAGCTCGTCCGGCGCGACGCCCAGCGACTCCGCGATCTCCGCCACGGTCGTCGACTCGTCGACCTTGAGGAGCCATGACCCGGACGTGCCGGAGTGGGGGTTCCTGACGCTCAGTCGAAGGGCCATGGCGGGGGTGCTCCATCCGTTGGGGTGGCGAGGGGGCTGGCGGGGACCCGGGAGGGCGGGCGGTTCGCGCTCATCCCGCCGCCCGATCCAGCAGCGCGATGAGGGGATCCAGGGGACTCGGGTCGTCGCGCGGCGGCTCCTCGACGGGCAGCAGCGACGGGATGATCGCGCGCGACCCCGGCCCCGGATCGATCACGAGCGGGCCGGGGAGCGGCGCGTCCGCGAGGCCGGGCGTCACGACGGTGACGCTCCCCATGGCCTGCTCGCCGTCCTCGGTGACGACCGAGTAGGAGAACTGGTCGACCGGCACGTCGCTCGAACGGAACTCGGCGGTCCCGTCGCCCGGGCACACCGCCGTCCCGAGCACGGCAGCCCCGCAGCCGACGAACACGGGGACGGCGTCGGCGTCGCTCGACGCGACCAGTGCGGCGAGATCGATCGCGGTCGTCCCGTCGCGCTCCGCCTCGACCACGATGTGGAGCGCGAGGAGCGTCGACGGGCCGGTGGGGTAGAGCGAGACGGTGACCGAGGCCGTCTCGGACTCCTGCCCGAGGTCGTCGACGACGCGCACGCTCAACTCGGCGTCGCCCGTGAAGTCGGGCGCTGCGGCGAAGACCACGTGGGTGGACGACACCGCGAGGACTCCCGCTCGCCCCGGCGAGACGCCGACGGCCTCGACGCGCTGACCGCCCTCTGCGGTGCAGAGGGTGCACGAGACGCGCAGGTCGGACAGCGGGATGAGCACGCGGGATCCTTGCGCGACGGGCCGCGGGGACGACGACGGCTCCATCGCGGGCGGTTCCGGCGGGGCGAGGCCGACGCGGTAGACGACCTGGAGCGTCGTCGCCCCGGTGGTGAGCGTG
>CAKTZW010000439.1 GCA_934636065.1 uncultured Labedella sp. | reverse complement strand
GCCTCCGGTACACCGGTGGATCTGCGCACAAACGCACGACGTCGTGGGGTCGGGGCCCCCTGGCGGCGGGGGCGGCTACGGCAGGATGTGGCCGGCAGCCGTGAAGAGGCGGTACCACTCCGCGCGGGTCAGAGTCACGTCGGAGCCGGCGGCGGCCTCCTGGACGCGACCGGGGTTCGTCGTGCCGAGCACGACCTGCATCCGTGCCGGATGGCGGGTGATCCAGGCCGTCGCGATACCCGTCGGCGTCACGCCGTACTGGGCGGCGAGCTCGTCGAGGACGTCGTTGAGCTCGGCGAACTTCTCCCGGTCCCCGAGGAAGACGCCGTCGAAGAACCCCTTCTGGAACGGTGACCACGCCTGGAGCGTGATGTCGTGGAGTCGCGCGTAGTCGAGGATGCCGTTGTCGCGGTCGATCGACTGGTCGAGTCCCGCCATGTTCGCGGCGACGCCGGACGCGATGATCGGGGCGTGCGTGATGCTGAGCTGCACCTGGTTGAAGGCGAGCGGCTGCCGCACGTACCGGCGCAGGAGCTCGACCTGACCGGGCGTGTGGTTGGAGACGCCGAAGTTCCGAACCTTGCCGGCGGCGTGCAGTTCGTCGAACGCCGCGGCGACCTCCTCGGGCTCGACGAGGGTGTCGGGACGGTGCAGGAGCAGGACGTCGAGGTGCTCGAGGCGGAGGGCGGCGAGGGACTCGTCGACGGTGCGCAGAATGTGCTCCCGCGAGAAGTCGAAGGAGCCGTCACGGATGCCGACCTTGCTCTGGACGATCACCGACTCCCGCTCGGACGGGCTGAACGTCACGGCGTCGCCGAAGCGCTTCTCGGCTCCGTGACGCTCGTCGCCGTAGATGTCGGCGTGGTCGAACATGGTCACCCCGGCCTCGAGCGCCGTCGAGACAAGCGTGCGGATCTCCTCGTCGCTGAGGGGGCTGATCCGCATCAGTCCCAGGATGACGTCGGAGGCGGTCAGATCGGTCTGCGGCAGTGCGATGGTCTTCACGAGTCCATCCTCTCAGTCGGGCGTCCGGAGCGCGCCCCCTCGACGGCAACATCGAGGTCAGGACGGTCAGTGGTCTCGACCGCGTCTCCAGTAGCCGCAGAAGGTCACGTCGGTCTTCGGGACCCCGCGCTCGGTCACGAGATGACGCCGCGCTCCCGTCGCCACGGACGACTCGCCGACCACGAACGCCTGGACGGCGCCGGCCGGTACGTCGAGAGCGTGGAGCGCCGGCAGCGCCGCCGACCCGGGCGGATCCCCCGCCGACCGCTCCAGCCAGTGCACGGTGAAGCCCTCGGGAGCGGCGAGGTCCTGGCGGTCGCGTTCGTCCGGGAGTTCGACGATCGCGTGGCCGACGGCGGAACGGGGCAGGTCGCGCAGGATGCCGGCGACGGCCGGCAGTCCCGTCTCGTCACCCAGGAGTAGCGTCCAGTCGGCCGACGGCGACGGGACGAATCCGCAGCCCTGGTCGATGAACGCCACCTCCGCCCCGGGCTGGGCCGTCGCGGACCACGGGCCGGCGACCCCCTCCGTCCCATGGACGACGAAGTCGATGTCGAGCTCGCACGGGTCTGTCCGGTAATCGCGGACGGTGTAGTTCCGGATGACCGGCCGAGTCCCCTTGGGGAGCGTGAGGTACTTGAGGTAGCCGCCGATGCCGTAGCGCTCCGGCAGGTTGTCGAACCGCGCGTCGTCGTCTGCGGGGACGGCGAGGCGCACCCACTGGTCGAACCCCTGGAAGTCGAAGCGCTCGAGCTCGCCGCCTGCGAACGTGACGCGAACCATGTTCGGAGTCACTCGCCGCGAGCGGATCACTCTCGTGCGGACGAGGCCGGACGGGGCGTGGTTGACGCTGATGTTGCTCACGGAGTCGGGGCTCCCTGCTCGGGTGACCGGAAGTAAGGACAGGCTAACCTCTCCGACCCTAACGTCGGTGCGGGCACGATACAACGCTCGCGCGGCACAACACACCGGCGCCGCGGCGCACCGGTCAGCTTCTGATCGTCTCGCGCGGGTACTCGTCGAAGCGGTCGCGATAGGCGCGGGAGAAGCGGGACAGGTGCGCGAAGCCCCAGCGCCGCGCGACGTCGGCGACCGACACCACGGCCGGGTCCGAGGCGATGAGCTCGAGGCGGACGGCCTCGAGCCGACGCTCACGGAGATAGCCGAGGGGCGTGATCCCGAGTTGCGTCCGGAACACGTGCTGCACCGTGCGGACGGACAGCCGGGCCGCCTCCGCGACGTCGGGGAGCGTCACGTGCTCCGCGACGTTCTCGTCGATATAGGCGACGGCTCGCCGCAGGCCGGGACCCGCGCCCGCCGGTCCGGCATCGAGAGCGGCGACCCCGGGAAAGAGATCGAGGCTTCCGAGCAGCACGCGCACGACACGGTCGAACAGCTGATCGCGCACGAGCACGGATTCGAAGGCGCCGTGGTCGGCGGCGACCGTGAGGACCCGGTCGGACGCAACCCGCCACGAGCGTGCCGCGGCCGCCGTGAGCGGCGCCGTCCGTCCGGGTCGCGGGAGCACCGCGGGCAGTCGATCGCGGTCGACGTAGCGATGGGCCGCCTCCGTGAACGCTCCGAGGTCGAGCGCCACGAGCTCGACGCACACATCCTCGAACACGACGGTCGACTCGCCGGGGGGTCTCAGATACGGACGGCTCGTGTCGACGTCCTCGCGCCCGTACGAGACGTCGAAGCGACCGGAGCGGACCCCGCCGATCGCGACGCCCTCCGGCATCGTCCCGGAGCCGCGCGCCGAGCCCCGCAGCGCGAGGCGGT
>CAKTZW010000438.1 GCA_934636065.1 uncultured Labedella sp. | reverse complement strand
GCGCCGTCCTGTCGCTCGCCCCGGCCGGGCTCGCGCTCGCGATCCCCGGCGAGACGACGGCCTTCCTCCCGGCCGACACCATCCGCGCCGTCTCGACGACGAACGTCGCGATCGACCGCGTCGTCGAGTCCGACGGACTCGTCCGCATCGCGTGGGCCGTCTCGGGCGTCCCCTGCGACACCTTCGTCCGGATCGTCGACGCCGACCAAGCCTCCATCGTGTCCGACATCGACCGTCTCATCGTCCCCCGTCCCTCCGCACGCACCGAGAGTGAGTCCCCATCATGAGCGACAATCGCTTCATCCCCGGCCCGCCGGCCGTCCTCGTCCTCGAGGACGGCACCCGATTCACCGGTCGCGCATACGGGGCCGTGGGCCGAACCCTCGGTGAGGTCGTCTTCGCCACCGGGATGACGGGCTATCAGGAGACCCTCACGGACCCGTCGTACGCGGGACAGATCGTGCTCCAGACGGCCCCGCACATCGGGAACACGGGGGTGAACACCGAGGATCGCGAGTCCGCGCGCATCTGGGTGGCCGGGTACGTCGTGCGCGATCCGTCCCGCGTCGTGTCGAACTTCCGCGCCGAGGGCTCCCTGGACGACGAGCTCGCCCGCGACGGGGTCGTCGGCATCGCCGGCATCGACACCCGTGCCGTCACGCGCCACATCCGGTCGGCCGGGGCCATGAAGGCCGGCATCTTCTCGGGCGACGAGGCCGACCTCTCCGCCTCCACCCAGCTCGACCTCGTCCGGCGCGGCGTCGACATGCGCGGCCGCAACCTCTCGGGCGACGTCTCGACGGCGGAGCCCTACCGGATCGCCGCGACGGGGGAGCGGATCGGCACGGTCGCCGTGCTCGACCTCGGCGTGAAGCAGTCGACGCTCACCTACCTCTCGGAGCGCGGCTTCGACGTCGAGGTCCTCCCGCAGACCGCGTCCGCCGACCAGGTGAAGGCGCTGAACCCCGACGCCCTGTTCTTCTCGAACGGCCCCGGCGACCCGGCGGCGTCCGATGCGCACGTCGCCCTGCTGCGCGAGTCCCTCCGGGCGGGGGTGCCGTACTTCGGCATCTGCTTCGGCAACCAGCTGCTCGGTCGCGCGCTCGGTTTCCCGACGTACAAGCTGCCCTTCGGGCATCGCGGCATCAATCAGCCGGTGCTCGACAAGACCACGGGTCGCGTCGAGATCACCTCGCAGAACCACGGCTTCGCCGTCGACCTGCCCGTCGAGGGCGTCCACGAGTCGCCCGAGGGCTTCGGTCGCGCCGAGGTGAGCCACTACTCCCTCAACGACAACGTCGTCGAGGGCCTGCGCTGCCTCGACATCCCGGCGTTCAGCGTCCAGTACCACCCCGAGTCGGCCGCCGGTCCGCACGACGCCAACCACCTCTTCGACCGCTTCCGCGATCTCGTGATCGCACGGCGGGATCAGACCACCTCCACGGGAGAGCAGAACTAATGCCCAAGCGCGACGACATCAACAGCGTCCTCGTCATCGGATCCGGGCCGATCGTGATCGGCCAGGCCGTCGAGTTCGACTACTCGGGCACCCAGGCGTGCCGGGTCCTCCGGGAGGAGGGCGTGCGCGTCATCCTCGTGAACTCGAACCCGGCGACGATCATGACGGATCCCGACTTCGCCGACGCGACGTACGTCGAGCCGATCACGTGGGAGGTCATCGAGACGATCATCGCCAAGGAGCGGCCCGACGCGATCCTCCCGACTCTCGGAGGGCAGACCGCCCTCAACGCGGCGATCCAGCTCCACGAGCACGGCATCCTCGAGAAGTACGAGGTCGAGCTCATCGGCGCGAAGTTCGAGGCGATCCAGAAGGGCGAGGACCGGCAGATCTTCAAGCAGCTCGTCCTCGACGCCGGCGCCGACGTGGCTCGGTCCTACATCGCGCACTCGGTCGAGGAGGCCGTGACCTACGCCGAGGACCTCGGCTATCCCCTCGTCGTACGCCCGTCGTTCACGATGGGCGGGCTCGGCTCCGGGTTCGCCTACACGGAGGAGGAGCTGCGCCGCATCGTCGGCGACGGGATCCACCAGAGCCCCACAAGCGAGGTGCTGCTCGAGGAGTCGATCCTCGGGTGGAAGGAGTACGAGCTCGAGCTCATGCGCGACACGGCCGACAACACGGTCGTCGTCTGCTCGATCGAGAACGTCGACCCGGTCGGCGTCCACACGGGCGACTCGATCACCGTCGCCCCCGCGCTGACCCTCACCGACCGCGAGTACCAGAAGATGCGCGACATCGGCATCGACATCATCCGCGCCGTCGGCGTCGACACCGGCGGCTGCAACATCCAGTTCGCCGTCGACCCGGACAACGGCCGCGTCATTGTCATCGAGATGAACCCGCGGGTGTCCCGCTCCAGCGCGCTCGCGTCGAAGGCTACCGGCTTCCCCATCGCAAAAATTGCCGCAAAGCTCGCCATCGGCTACCGCCTCGACGAGATCCCGAACGACATCACCAAGGTGACCCCCGCGAGCTTCGAGCCGACGCTCGACTACGTCGTGGTGAAGGTGCCGCGTTTCAACTTCGAGAAGTTCCCCGCGGCCGACGTGACGCTCACGACCACCATGAAGTCCGTCGGCGAGGCGATGGCGATCGGTCGCAACTACGCCACCGCGCTGCAGAAGGCGCTGCGCTCGCTCGAGAAGCGCGGGTCGAGCTTCCACTGGGGCGAGGAGGACCGGTCGGTCTCCGAGCTGCTCGAGATCGCGAAGCGCCCGACCGACGGCCGCATCGTGACCCTGCAGCAGGCGCTGTGGAAGGGCGCCA
>CAKTZW010000437.1 GCA_934636065.1 uncultured Labedella sp. | reverse complement strand
GGCACGCTCTTGCCGAAGTCGGGCAGGTCCTCCTTCGGCTGCCCGTCGGAGACCTGGAGCGGAGTCCAGATCGGTCCCGGCGCCACGGCGTTCACGCGGATGCCCTTCGGGGCGAGCTGCTGACCGAGGCCCTTCGTGAAGTTGTTGATGGCGGCCTTCGTCGACGCGTAGTCGACGAGCGTCGGCGACGGGTTGTACGCCTGGATCGAGGTCGTGTTGATGATCGTCGACCCCGCCGGCAGGTGCTTCAGGGCGGCGCGCGTCACGCGGAACATCGCGAGGATGTTGGTCTCGTAGGTGTCCTCGAGCTGGACGTCGTCGATGTCCTCGAGCGACTCCTGCTCGATCTGCTTGCCGGCGTTGTTCACGAGGATGTCGAGACCACCGAACTCCGCGACGGCGCGCGAGACGATCTCCTCGCAGTACGCCGGGTCCTTGAGGTCGCCGGGAACGGTGACGGCCTTCCGTCCGGCCTCCCGGATGAGTTCCGCGATCCGCTGCGCGTCCTCCTCCTCCTCGGGAAGGTAGGAGATGAGCACGTCGGCGCCCTCGCGCGCGAAAGCGATCGCGGTCGCACCGCCGATGCCGGAGTCCCCGCCGGTCACGATCGCCTTGCGGCCCTCGAGGCGTCCCGTGCCGCGGTAGGTCAGTTCGCCGAGGTCGGCCTTGGTACCGAGGTCGGCGTCGAGGCCCGGCTCGGGCTGGTCCTCCTGCGAGGAGGGGCTGATCGAGGGGTAGCGCGTCGTGGGGTCGTCGAAGGTGTACTGGTCTGTCGTCATGGTCGTCCTCCGTCATCGCGTGCGGTGGTGGGTGTCCCCGCAAACGGCGCACGCGCCGCACCGGGGTGGGATCAACGCTAGGAGCCGACCGGATGCGCCGCTCCCCATTGTCGCGCCCCCGTGCGGCGTGTTATCCCGCGGCTCTCGTCACCGGTGGAGAACGGGGTCGATCCCACGGGACCAAGGTCCCTGTGGCGGCGCGACGGGGGCCGCCAGACTTCTCGGGACCCGGAAGGAATCCTTGTGCCGCACCTGCTCGACCCGCTCTCCCCCTCCCGCCCCCTTCCCGTGCCGATCGGCACGACCCCGGTCGTCGACGCGCTCGTCGCCGACGCTCCGGTCGCGGCGAGTGGCCGACGTTTCCCGCTCGGTCTCGTGGTCGTCTCCGTCTCACCCTTCGTCGGTCGTGACGATGCTCTCGCGGTCGTGGCCGCGAGCGTCGTCGCCGGCAATCGCACGATCGTGGTCTTCCCGGCCGGCACCGCGGTCGGGGTCCGGTCGTCGATCGCCGGACTGTCCCGGGTCGTGGGCGCCGAGAGGGTGCGACTGTCGACGGCGGACGCCCTCGCCCGCGATGCCGACGTCGATCTCGCCCATCTCCTGTGGGTGACGGACGCCGCGACCACCCTCGAGGGCGTGCGGTCGCTCGACCGACAGGCCGGCGCACACGACGACCGGCGGGTAGCCCTGGCGAAGCTGCTCACGACGGACTTCTCGGTCGTGGAGTGGAACGATCGCGTGGGCGAGCCCGGACCCCCGTCCGGCGCGCATTGTGGTCAGGCTGGCTCGCCGGCCTCGCCGTCGTCATCCGCCGGCTGAGCGCCGTCGGCCGGGTCGAGGATCTGCAGTTGGCCGTCGATGTCCTCGCCGAGGTCGCTGCCGGGCTCCTCCGGGGGCGCGGACGCCGGGTCGGGCGCGAGCTCGTCGTCCGGGCCGGCCGCGGCGCCACCGCTGGTCTGATCGCTCATCGTGTCCTCCTCCAGGGAATCGGTGACGCGAGCGTAGGACGACCAGAGGCCGCGCGACGAGGCCCTTCCGCTTCCGCCCGCTCGCTGATACCGCCGGCGAGACCGTCGTGCCGGCGGGGACGCGACAGCGGGACCAAAGGCCCTGTCCGAAGGCCACCCGCGAGGGCGAGACTGGCACCCATCGGCGCTCCGGTCGAGGTCCCACCCACCCGCCCACGACATGTCCCGAACGCCCAGAGTTCCCGAGGGAAGGAAGACCCATGGGTCAAACGATCGCCGTCGGAGTCGACGGATCACACCCGAGCGATGTCGCTCTCTGCTGGGCCGCTGCCCGCGCCGAGCAGGTGGGCGGACGCCTCATCGTCGCGCACGCGCTCGCGGACGACCCGGATGCGGGCGGCGACGGCGCCGTCCTGCCCGGGCGTCTCCGCACAGCCGAGGACCTCCTCGCCGCGGCCGGCGAGCGCGCCGTCGCCCTCGCTCCGCACGCGGTCGTGGAGACGGCGCTCGTCGACGGAGACCCGATGTGGGAGCTCGCGCGCGCCTTCCCGACCGTCGACGCGCTCGTCGTCGGCAGCCACAAGACCGGTTTCCTCCGTGGCGAGGCGTACGGATCCCGTTCGCTCCAGCTGATCGCCGCGGCGACGGCGCCCGTCGTGACCGTTCCCGCCGGCACCGACCGGACCGGCCGCGGCATCGTCGTGGGCCTCGATGACGATTCGCCGAGCGGGCGGGTCGCCCTCGACTTCGCCGCCCGGCAGGCCGCGCTGACCCACCAGGAGCTCGTCCTCGTGCGGGCGGTCCCCGCCGTGAGCGAGCGCTCCCACGCCGGCTCGAGCCTCCTCGAGGCCACGAGGAGGAGCGTGTCCGAGCGCTGGCCGGATCTCCGCATCCGGTCGCGCCTGGTCTCGGGCGCACCGGCCCCGGCCCTCGTGCGCGCCGCCGCCCGGGCCGCTCTGCTCGTGGTCGGCGCGTCCCGTGCCCCCTTCGGCGTCCCCTTCGTGGTCGGACGGGTCACCCACGACGTCCTGCTCAATCGCAGCGCACCGA
>CAKTZW010000436.1 GCA_934636065.1 uncultured Labedella sp. | reverse complement strand
ACGCGGGCGTGTCCGACCAGCGGATGGTCAGGCGCCGGGGGCTCGACGTCGAGGACGTCGAGCGCGGCGTGGGCGAGCCGACCCTCGTCGAGCGCGTCGCGGAGAGCGGCGGAGTCGACGAGGCCACCACGGCTGACGTTCACTAGGATCGCCCCGTCTCGCATGCCGGAAATGGCATGCGCGTCCAGGAAGCCCTCGGTTTCGGGGGTCAACGGAAGGTGCAATGAGACGACGTCCGCTCCGCGAAGCACCTCGTCGAGGGTTCCGGGGCCGACCCCTCGGCTGCTGATCGTGGCGTCGTCGAGGAAGGGGTCGTAGCCGATGACGCTGCCGAACAGCGGGCGGGCGCGTTCGATGAGCGCCATGCCGATCCGACCGAGACCGATGACACCGAGGGTCAGCGAACTGGCCCTCCGCGGCGTCGGCGCCGATTCGATACTCCAGATCCCGGAGCGCACGGCGCGGTCGAATGCGCTCACCCCGCGGATCGCGTCGAGCGCCAGCGCGAGGGCATGGGTGGCGACCTCCTCGGAGGCGGCTCCGACCACGTTGGAGACCGCGACACCGCGCTGACGCGCCGCGGCCAGGTCGACGTTGTCGAACCCCATCGAGGCGAGCGCGATCATCTCGAGCCGGGGGAGCTGGCGCAGGACTCCACCGTCGACGGTCCCGTACCCGAGCATGAGCGCGTCGGCGTCCTGCGCTCCGGCGACGATGTCCGCGGCCTCACCGCCGTCGAGCAGTTCGACCGTGTGCCCGGCCACGGTGAGGCGCTCGAACACCGACTCGATACTCAACTCGGTCAGATCTCCGCACACCGCGATCCGGGCCGGCTGACCTGGGACGTGCGGGCGGTGCTCAGTGGACATGGCTGAGGAAGCGCTTGGTCCGCTCGTGTTGGGGCGAATCGAAGAACTCATCTGGAGCCGCCTGCTCGACGATCACGCCGCGGTCGAAGAGGGTGACCTCATCGGCTGCGCGACGCGCGAACCGGACCTCGTGGGTCACGACGATCATCGTCATTCCGCCGGCCGCGAGCTGCTCCATCACGTCGAGGACCTCGCCGACCAGCTCGGGGTCGAGCGCCGAGGTCGGCTCGTCGAAGAGCATGACCGCGGGATCGAGCACGAGGGCGCGGGCGATCGCGACGCGCTGCTGCTGCCCGCCGCTCAACTCCGACGGGTAGTGCCCGGCGCGTTCGGAGAGACCGACCCGCCCCAGCATCTCGTGGGCCCGCTCGAGCGCTTCATGCCGTTTGACGTTCTGCACCGTGGTGAGAGCGAGCGCGACGTTCCGTGCGGCCGTCAGGTGCGGGAACTGGTTGAACTTCTGGAACACCATGCCGATATCGCGTCGCTGGACCGCGAGCTGACGTTCGGGCAGGTGTCTGCCGTTGCCGCCGACGCCGATCTGGTCCCCGTGCAGCCGGATCTCGCCTCGGTCGGCGGGTTCGAGCAGCGCCATGAGGCGCAGCATCGTCGACTTGCCGGAACCCGAGGGCCCGAGGACCGCCTTGACCTGCCCCTTCGCGATCTGGAACTCGACGCCCTTCAGGACCTCGTTTCCGCCGTAGGCCTTGTGCAGGTCGCGGACCTGGAGGGTCACCTCGGGGGCGGCTGCGGACGTGGCGACCTCGCTCATGAGATCCCTCCCGCCGGGGCGGATACGACCGGCTTGCGCTTCCTGGTCGTCTTGGTGGATGTCCAGGAGAACCGGCGCTCGATCCGGGTCTGGATGAGGGTGATGACACTGACGATCACGAGGTAGTAGATGATCGCGACCGTGTAGTACTCGGCGTAGCGGAAGGTGATGTTGACCCCCACCTGAGCCGTGGTGAGCAGCTCGCGGAGCGAGATGACCGAGGCCAGCGACGAGTACTTGATGAGCCCGATGAACTCGTTCGTCGTCGGCGGAACCGCGATCCGGATGGCCTGCGGGATCGAGATCTTCCACATCACGGACGTCGGCTTCATACCGAGCGCACGGCCGGCGAGGGACTGGCCCTCGTCGACGCTCAGCAGAGCGGATCGGATGATCTCCGCCATGAAGGCGGCCTCGACCAGTCCGAGTCCGATCGACGCGGCGACGAAGGGCGAGTACCAGTCATCGCGGAGCACGGGGAACAGCTGCGGGAGCGCGTTCCACATGATCAGCAACACCAGCAGCGCCGGGATCGCTCGGAAGAACCAGACGTAGGCTCCCGCGGGCGCCCGGAGCAGTGGAGACTTCGACACCCTGCCGAGCGCCATGACGAACCCGAGCAGGGTCGCGATCACCAGAGCGAAGAACGCGACCCCGATCGAGAGCAGGGCTCCGTAGAGGTATGCCGGGTTGATGAGTTGGTCGAGGAAGATCTCGCCGTTGAAGCCCATGCGGACCTCCTCTCACTAGGAGCCGTCGGAGTCAGTCGACCTCGGTGATGGCCGGGTCGAGGTTGTACTCCTCGGCGATCTCGGCCAGCGTGCCGTCCTCGCGGAGCGCCTGGAGGCCCTCGGCGATCGAGCTGGAGATCGGGTCGTCCTTACGGCTGAAGACGCCGAAGGTGGTGTCGAGCTCGAAGACATCGCCGGCGACCTCGAGGCTGCCCTCGTTCTGGGTCTCCATGTACGCGGCGGCGACGTTGGTCTCGACGAGGGCGTCGGCCTTGCCGTTCAGCACGGCGAGGACCGTCTCAGCGGTCTTCGGGTACTCGTCGACCTTGATCGCCTCGTTGCCGGCGCCGGTGCACTCGGTGGAGAGGTCGTTGACCGCGATGGCGTTGGCCGACGCGGCCTGCACTGCGACGGTCATGCCGCACAGGTCGG
>CAKTZW010000435.1 GCA_934636065.1 uncultured Labedella sp. | reverse complement strand
GCTGCGGGCTCTCGCGCACATCCGCGAGCGCCGCGGTCTCGAGCTCGCGCTCCAGGTCGACGGGGGAATCGCTCCCGACACGATCGGTGTCGCGGCGGAAGCGGGCGCCGACGTCTTCGTCGCGGGATCGGCCGTGTTCGGCGGCGACGACCCCGCCGCCCGCATCGCCGAGCTGCGCCGCATCGCGGAAGAGGCCGGCGCGTCCGTCGCCCGCTCAGCCGGTAGGCTGGGGGAGTGAAATCCTTCGACGACCTCTTCGCCGAGTTGAGCGAGAAGTCGCTGTCCCGACCGGAGGGATCCGGAACGGTGCGCGAGCTCGACGCCGGCGTGCACGCGATCGGCAAGAAGATCGTCGAGGAGGCCGCAGAGGTGTGGATGGCCGCCGAATACGAGTCGGACGACGCCACCGCCGAGGAGATCTCCCAGCTGCTCTACCACCTCCAGGTGCTCATGCTCGCGAAGGGGCTCACGACGGCGGACGTCTATCGACATCTGTGACGCCTGCTCCCCGTGGACGTCACCCGTGGTCTCCGACGAAAGTTCGAAAATGTTGCGAATCGCAGTGCCCAACAAGGGCTCGCTGGCCGAGACGGCCGCCCTCATGCTCGACGAGGCCGGCTACGCCGTCCGGAAGGACCCGAAGGTCCTGCACCTGATCGACGCGCGCAACGAGGTCGAGTTCTTCTACCTCCGTCCGCGCGACATCGCGACGTACGTCGGTTCCGGCGCGCTCGATGTCGGCATCACCGGCCGTGACCTCCTCCTCGACTCGCACAGCGAGGCGACGGAGGTCACCGCTCTCGACTTCGCCCGCTCGACGTTCCGCTTCGCGGGTCCGACGGGGCGGTTCTCCGAGCTCTCCGACCTCGAGGGGAAGCGGCTCGCCACGAGCTACCCCGGCCTCGTGGGCGACTTCCTCGCCGCCGCCGGCGTGACGGCGCGACTCGTGCGACTCGACGGCGCCGTCGAGTCGGCCGTCCAGCTCGGCGTCGCCGACGCCGTCGCCGACGTCGTCGAGACGGGTTCGTCGCTCCGGAACGCCGGCCTCGAGATCTTCGGCCCGGTCATCCTCGAGTCGAGCGCCGTCCTCGTCACGTCTCCGTCGGCCCCGGCCGGCCTGCCGACGCTGCTGCGCCGCCTCCAGGGGGTCCTCGTCGCGCGGCAGTACGTGCTCATGGACTACGACCTCCCCGTCGCGCTGCTCGAGCGCGCGACGGCGATCGCTCGGGGCATCGAGTCCCCGACGGTCTCCCCGCTGCGCGACCCCGACTGGGTGGCCGTCCGCGTCATGGTGCGCCGGGAGGACACGAACAGCATCATGGACGAGCTCTACGAGCTCGGAGCACGGGCGATCCTCGTGAGCGCCATCCACGCGGCGCGATTGTAGGGGGCACACCGATGTCTCTCGCCGTTCGTGTGATCCCCTGTCTCGACGTGGCGGACGGCCGCGTCGTGAAGGGCATCAACTTCCAGAACCTCGCCGACGCCGGCGACCCCGTGGAACTCGCCGCGCGGTACGTCGAGCAGGGGGCCGACGAGATCACCTTCCTCGACGTCACAGCGACGGTCGAGAGCCGCGGCACGACGTACGACGTCGTCACCGCGACGGCCGAGCAGGTGTTCGTGCCCCTCACGGTCGGTGGCGGCGTCCGCTCCACCGAGGACGTCGCGCGCCTGCTCGGATCCGGCGCGGACAAGATCGGCGTCAACTCGGCCGCCATCCGGCGACCGGACCTCATCGGCGAGATCGCCGACCGGTTCGGCGCCCAGGTCGTCGTCCTGTCGCTCGACGTGACGAGGGTTGCGGACGCACCGTCGGGCTTCGTCGTGACCACCCACGGCGGCCGGACCGTCACCCGCATCGACGCCCTCCAGTGGGCCGGAGAGGCGATCGGCCGGGGCGCCGGGGAACTGCTCGTGAACTCCATCGACGCGGACGGCACCAAGAACGGCTTCGACCTCGAGCTCATCGAGGCAATGCGCGCGATCAGTTCCGTCCCCGTCATCGCATCGGGGGGAGCGGGGGAGCCGGCCCACTTCGCACCGGCGATCCGCGCCGGGGCCGACGCCGTACTCGCCGCGAGCGTGTTCCACTCGGGGCAGTTGTCCATCGGCGACGTGAAGGCCGCCATGAGAGACGAGGGAATCGGGGTCCGCTGATGAGCGACGTCCAGCCCGTGATCGACCGTGTCACATTCGCGCCGGACGGCCTCGTGCCGGCCGTCATCCAGGAGTGGGACTCGAAGGACGTCCTGATGCTCGGCTACATGAATGCCGAGGCGTTGAGACGCACCCTCACGGAGGGCCGCGTCACGTTCTGGTCGCGGTCGCGCCAGGAGTACTGGAGGAAGGGCGACACCTCCGGGCACGCGCAGTTCGTCAAGTCCGCGGCCCTCGACTGCGACGGCGACACCGTCCTCGTCCAGGTGGAGCAGATCGGCGCGGCGTGCCACACCGGCACGCACTCGTGCTTCGACGGCGATCCCGTCGACGTGACGGTCGGCTCCGGGGAGGACCTCTCGTGACCGCCGGCATGAGCGGGTCGACGACGCGCGCGGCCTTCGATGCCCTCGTGGCAACGCACCGCGTCGTCCCCGTCATCCGCGAGGTGTTCGCGGACGGGGAGACGCCCGTCGGCATCTACCGCAAGCTCGCGGCCGGTCGACCCGTGACGTTCCTCCACGAGTCCGCCGAGCAGGGCGGCATCAGCGGCAACTACGGTCTGATGGACGAGGTCAAGGCGCTCGACTGGGTGCGCGAGAACATCGAGGCCTTCGGCGGCGACCCGGACAACATCACCATCGGC
>CAKTZW010000434.1 GCA_934636065.1 uncultured Labedella sp. | reverse complement strand
GCGGGGACGATGCCGGCCGCCCCGTTCGTCGGCGCGGTGACGATGCGCCCGCCGGACGCGTTCTCCTCGTTCACGGCGAGCGCGAAGAGGTTCACCCACTCGGTCGGGTTCTGTTCCCCCGCCTCGGCCTCCGCCGTGAGCTCGGCGAACAGACGCGGAGCACGGCGGGGGACGCGCAGCCCGCCCGGCAGCGTCGTCTCCGCCGTGGTGCACCCCGCGACGACGCACTCCTGCATCGTGCGCCAGATCGACAGGAGACCCGAGCGGATCTCCTCGTCGCTGCGCCACACCCGCTCGTTGGCGAGCATGACGTCGCTGATGGACAGCCCGCTCCGCGCGCAGTGCGCGAGCAGCTCCGCTCCCGTCGTGAAGGGGAACGGCACCGCGCTCTCCCGGACGACGACCCGGTCGGCTCCGACGGCGCCCTGGTCGACGACGAAGCCGCCTCCGACGGAGTAGAAGATCCGCTCACGCAGGAGCTCGCCGTCCGCGTCCCACGCGACGAAGCTCATGCCGTTGGGATGGGCGGGGAGGGATCGCCGCCGGTGCATGACGAGGTCGTCGTCTCCGAAGGGGACGCTGCGGCGTCCGAGCAGCGCGATCACGCCTCCCGAGCGGACGCGAGCCGCTCGCTCGTCGGCGGTCCGCGTCTCGACGGTCTCCGGTTCCTCCCCCTCGAGTCCCAGGATGACCGCCTTCTCCGACCCGTGGCCGTGGCCCGTCGCGCCGAGCGAGCCGAAGAGCTCGACGCGCACGCGCGCACACCGCTCGAGCAGTCCGTCGCGTTCGAGTCCCACGACGAAGCGCCGCGCGGCGCGCATCGGTCCCACCGTGTGGGACGACGACGGCCCGATGCCGACGCTGAACAGGTCGAAGACACTCAACACCATCGTCGTCGTCCTCTCGGCCGCTACTGGCAGACCGCCGCCGAGGCCGACTGCTCCTGCATCTGCTCCGCGGACCAGGGCAGCGACGGCTCCGGCTGCGTCCTCCCCTCGGCGGCGGGCGCCGAGGAGGCGTACGAGGCGAGTTCGAGCGCGAGGGACTGCGCGAGCTTCGGCGGCGCCGTCGACGAGTTGAGCACGACGACGACCGTCAGGCCCGTCGTCGGATCGCTGAACGCGGCCGTCGAGAACCCCGGGATGCTGCCGGCCTGACCCCGCAGCGGGCCGAGCTCGAACCCGCCGTACCCGTACGACTGCCACGTCGGAGCGTCGCCGCCGAGGGGGACCGTCTTCCACTCCGTCGCGGCGAGCTCCTCCGAGAACGGGGACCCGGTCGCGAACGCCTGCGCGAACCGCCCGAGGTCCTCGACCGTGGAGACGGCGCCACCGGCGCCGCCGAGCATCGACGGCGAGAGCTCCGACACGTCCTTCGGCGCGGCGCAGTCGTCCACGACGTGGTAGCCGTGCGGCGCCGGCTCGGGCAGCGCCGTGGTGGCGCGCCCGGGCATCGACGAGTCGGACATCCCGATCGGGTCGAAGACGTAGCGCTCGTAGAGACCGGCCAGGGAGTCCTCGCCGATCTGCTCGAGAGCCATCCCCAGCAGCACGTACGCGGTGTCGTCCTCGGCGAACGCCGACCCCGGAGCGGCATCGCTCGAGCGCGCGATCCCGTCCGTGACGAGCTCCTCGGCGACCCACGGCCGGGTCGGGTTGGTGACGAACTGACCGTCGAAGGTCTGGCGGAAATTGCCGAGTCCCGACGTGCTCTGGCAGAGCTGCCCGAGCGTGATCCCCTCGATTCCCACGACCCCCACATAGTCGCTCGCGAGGTCGTCGAGGGCGACGCGGCCGTCGTCGATGAGGCCGTAGAGCACGGTGCACGTCATGGCCTTCGTGATCGAGGCGGCGCGCACGCGCATGTCGGGCGTCATCGGCTCGTCGCCGCCGACCTCTGTGGTCCCGTAGCCCGTCACGTGCGACCCGGACCAGGGCGCCCACACTCCGACGATCGCTCCCGGTGACGCGGCGAGACCCAGGGCGCGACCGACGGCATCGTCGATCCGCGTCGTGATGTCGTCGGGAAGGGCTGCGTCCTCCTGCGCCGGCAGTTCGACGGATCCCGAGCGATCGGCGGAGCACCCCGCGAGGACCATCAGGGACGAGGCGATCAGCGCCGTGATCGCGACCGACCGACGGCGGAGACCCGAACGGAATCGCACGTGGAACTTCCCCCTCTGCTGTGCCCCCATCCTACCGAGGGCCCTCCGCCGCCCACGGGTCGGGGGCCGCACCGTTAGCGAGCCGATATCATCCGGGCGCCCGGAGGTCGGCGGGGTCGAGCGCGCGATGCTACAGGTCGGCCCCATACAACGCAAAGGGGTCAGAGAGGCTGAACGTCGGCTGCGAAGGTGGAACCAAACCAGCGTGCCCGCTCCTCCGAATGCTCCAACAGACACGGCGGAGTCGGTCGTGCACCAAGGAGGAAAAAATGCGTTCATCAGTCAACCGTCTGGTCGCCACGATCTTCGGCGCCGTCTACCTGCTCGTCGGTCTGCTCGGCTTCGCCGTGACCGGTGGAGTGGACTTCATCTCGACCGACGGCGGCCTGCTGCTCGGGATCTTCGAGGTGAACCCGCTGCACAACATCGCCCACCTCTTGATCGGCGCCGCCCTGCTCATCGCGGGCCTGTCGAGCCTCGCGGCCGCTCGTTCCGTCAACACGGTCGTCGGCTTCGTCTACCTGCTGCTCGGCATCGTCGGCTTCTTCATCGCCGACTCCGCCCTCAACATCCTCGCGCTCAACACGCCCGACCACTTCCTGCACCTCGCGAGCGCCATCGTGCTCCTCGGCGCCGGTCTGG
>CAKTZW010000433.1 GCA_934636065.1 uncultured Labedella sp. | reverse complement strand
GGTCAGGCCGCCCGTCCACAGCTGGAAGACCAGGACGATGACGACGAGGCTCGCGAGGATGCCGAACTGGCGGGCGGTCGACGTCGTGCCGCCCCCGAAGATCTTCTTGACGTCGGAGAATCCGCTCATGCTGCTGTCGCTTTCCTGCTCGTGGAGGTCATGCTCTTCATGAGCATCTCCGGCTCGGCTTCCGCCGACGTGAACTCGTTGGTGATCTGGCCCTCGAAGATCGTGTAGATCCGGTCGGAGAGCCCGATGAGCTCCGGCAGCTCCGAGGAGATGACGATGACGCCCTTCCCCTGGGCGGCGAGCTGCTGGATGATCCCGTAGATCTCGAACTTCGCGCCGACGTCGATGCCGCGCGTCGGTTCGTCGAGGATCAGCAGATCCGGGTCCGTGAACATCCACTTGGCCAGGACGACCTTCTGCTGGTTGCCGCCCGAGAGCTTGCCGACGCCCTCGTCGACCGTCGGCGTCTTGATGCGCAGGCTCTTGCGGTACTCGTCCGCGACGCCGTGCTCCTTGAAGTCGTTGACGACCTGGCCGCGGGAGATCTTGCTGAGCTTGGCCGACACCACGCTCCGCTTGATGTCATCGAGCAGGTTGAGGCCGAGCGACTTCCGATCCTCGGAGACGTAGGCGAGGCCGTTGTCGATCGCCTCGCTCACGTTGCGGAGCTGGATCTCCCGCCCGTCCTTGAAGACTTGTCCCTCGACGAACGTTCCGTACGAGCGGCCGAAGATGCTCATCGCGAGCTCCGTGCGACCGGCGCCCATGAGGCCGGCGAAGCCGACGATCTCGCCCTTGCGCACCGTGAAGCTCTCGTTCTTGCAGACGAGCCGCTCGGGGACGAGCGGGTGCTGCACCGTCCAGTTGCGGACCTCGAAGAAGACGTCGCCGATGTGCGGGGTGCGGTCGGGGAAACGCGACTGCAGGCTCCGGCCCACCATGCCCCGGATGATGCGGTCCTCGTTCACGTCGCCGCCGCGCACGTCGAGGGTCTCGATCGTTTTGCCGTCACGGATGATCGTGATGGAGTCGGCGATCTGCTCGATCTCGTTGAGCTTGTGGGAGATCATGATCGACGCGATGCCTTTGCCCTTGAGCCCCACGATGAGGTCGAGGAGGTGCTGCGAGTCGTTCTCGTTGAGGGCCGCGGTCGGCTCGTCGAGGATGAGGAGCTTGACGTCCTTGTTGAGTGCCTTCGCGATCTCGACGAGCTGCTGCTTGCCGACGCCGATGTCCTTGATGAGGGTGTCGGGGTCGTCGCGCAGACCGACCCGGGCGAGCAGCTGGACGGCGCGCTTCTTCGCCTCCTTCCAGTTGATCACTCCCCCGCGACCGGGCTCGTTGCCGAGGAAGATGTTCTCGGTGATCGAGAGCTCGGGGATGAGCGCGAGCTCCTGGTGGATGATGACGATGCCGGCGGCCTCGCTCGAGCGGATGTCCTTGAACCGGACCTCCTCGGCCTGGTAGACGATCTGGCCGTCGTAGGTCCCGTACGGGTAGACGCCCGAGAGGACCTTCATGAGCGTCGACTTGCCCGCGCCGTTCTCGCCGCAGATGGCGTGCACCTCACCGGCGCGCACCGTGATGGAGACGTCCGACAGCGCTTTGACGCCGGGGAACTCCTTCGTGATGGACCGCATCTCCAGGATGACGGGGTCATTCGCCATGCGACTGCACCTCCCGAACGGATCGGGTTTCGGCGCGACGGGTTAGCATTCACTGCCTCCACAAGGACGTCGTTGTCGTGGCGGGCCGGTTGGTCCGTCAGAAACTCGAGCGGTGGCCGGTCATGATGTGACCGTTCACATGCCCGCGATCACGATAGGCCCGCCTCGGCCCGCTGTCAACTGCGCCGACGGTCGCATGCCCGACCGTGACCCG
This sequence comes from uncultured Labedella sp., assembly GCA_934636065.1. Classification (GTDB taxonomy): domain Bacteria; phylum Actinomycetota; class Actinomycetes; order Actinomycetales; family Microbacteriaceae; genus Labedella. Next base: position 916 of record CAKTZW010000433.1, on the reverse strand, counting down.
CTCGTGATCTGAACACCGCGGCCGTCGGTCGTGACGCCGGCTCCTGTGCCGCTCTCGGTACTGCTCTGCGCCTGTCGCACGGCTCAGCGCCACGCCGGAGACGGTGGTGCCGTCGATTCCCGGACCATGAGGGTCGGGCGGATGAACTCGACGGTCCCGACGGCGTCGGAGCCGATGGCTCCGAGGACGATCTCGATCGAGCGACGGCCGACCGCCGCGAAGTCCTGCCGCACCGTGGTGAGGGGAGGGAGGTAGTGCGCGGCGTCGGGGATGTCGTCGAACCCCACCACACTGACGTCCCCGGGGACGGAGAGGCCCTCGTCGCGGAAGGCGTGCAGCAGTCCGAGCGCCATCTGGTCGTTCGCCGCGAACACGGCGGAGAAGTCGCGTCGACGCACGAGCTCGAGACCCGCCCGGTACCCGAAGTCGGCGGACAGCTCCCCGAGGAAGGGGGCGCGGACGGGGAGGTCGTGCTCGCCGAGCTCGAACAGGAAGCCCTGCATCCTCTCGTCGGCCTCGATCCAGTCCTGCGGCCCCGCGACATGGATGATCGAGCGATGACCGAGCTCGATCAGGTGACGTGTCGCCATCCGGGCGCCCTCGTACTGATCCACCGCGAAGCTGTAGGCGCGGCCGGGCCGCTTGTTGTGGATCGACGAGTCGAGCGCGATGAGGGGCAGGTCGAGCGAGCTGTCCTCGATCGCCTCGAAGACGCTCACCTTGGGCGCCACGACGATGACCGCCTCCACCGCCTGACCGATCAGCCGTTCGAGCGCCTCGCCGATCGACGAGGGGGTCGATCCCGTCGTGACGACGGCCAGGCGGTAGCCCGCCGCCGTCGCGGCGACCTCCATCGCGTGCACCATCGTCTGCGGGCCCCAGTGCGCGGACTGGTGCGTCGAGAGCACCCCGATGG
>CAKTZW010000432.1 GCA_934636065.1 uncultured Labedella sp. | reverse complement strand
CACTGAACGAGACGCTGACCGCCTCCTCGTCGTCACTTTGAGCGGATCACGTCCCATACACGCGACGCAATCCGCTCGAAGTGACTACCTGGGCGGGGTCAGCCCTCGATCGGGGGGACGTCGGTCCAGGTCGCGCGGTCCGCCGCGGTCGGGGCGAGCGGCACGTGGCCGGCGCCGTCGGGCTGCGGGATCGCGGCGAGCAGTGCCCGCGTGTACGGGTGTTGGGGCTGCGACCACAACGCGGCCGTGTCGGCCGACTCCATCACGCGACCCTGGTACATCACGAGGGTGCGGTCGGCGATACGCCTCACCACAGCGAGGTCGTGCGAGATGAAGAGCATCCCCGCGCCGAGCTCGGAGACCAGGTCCCGCATGAGGGCCGCGACGCTCGTCTGGGTGGAGGCGTCGAGCGCGGAGATCGGCTCGTCCGCGACGAGCAGGTGCGGGCGCGCGGCGAGGGCCCGGGCGATCGCGATGCGCTGCTTCTGCCCGCCCGAGAACTGGTGCGGGAAGCGGGAGACCCACGCCGGGTCGAGGCCCACGCGCTCGAACCACTCCTCCGGGCGCGAACCCGCGAGGCCGCGGGCGCGAGCGGCCGCGGCGCCGTCGGAGACCTGATCGCCCACGCGGCGTCGCGGGTTCAGGGACGTCGACGGGTCCTGGAAGACCATCTGGATCGCGGTGAGCGAGCGGGCGCGACGCCGGATACCGAGCGGAGCGACCGCGCCGCCGTCGAAGACGACCTCGCCCTCGGCCGGGCGGTCGATGCCCGCGACGGCGCGTGCGACGCTCGACTTGCCGCTGCCGCTCTCCCCGACGAGGGCGACGGTCTCACCCGCGGCGATGCGCAGGGACACGCCGTCCACGGCGACGACGGGCGGCGACCCGGGATATCGGACGACGAGGTCGCGCGCCTCGAGCACGATGCGATCGCTCATGCGTCGTCCCCCTCGATCCGGGACCCGGGCAGAGCGGCCAACAGCCCGCGGGTGTAGTCGTGCTGCGGTGCCGCGAACAGGGTCGCGCGGTCCGTCGACTCGACGATGCGGCCATCGCGCATGACCGCGACGTCGTCCGCGATCGCGGACATGACGCCGAGGTCGTGGGTGACGAGCAGGACAGCGAGCTCCCGCTCGGTCGCGAGCTCGCGCAGCAGGCGGAGGATGCCGGCCTGCACGGTCACGTCGAGAGCCGTCGTCGGCTCGTCCGCCAGGAGCACGTCGGGATCGCACGCGAGCGCACCCGCGATCGAGATCCGCTGGCGCTGGCCGCCGGAGAACTGGTGCGGATAGCGGCCGAGGGCGGCCGCCGCGTCCGGCACCTCCACCCGCTCGAGCATCTCGACGGCGCGATCCCGGGCCGCGGCCCGCGACAGGCCCAGATGCGTCCGGACGTGGTCCGTGAGCTGGTGCCCGATCGTGAGCTGCGGATGGAGCGCCGACGACGGGTCCTGGAACACCATGGCGATGCGCCGGCCGCGGATGCGGTTCAGTTCGCGGCGACCGAGGTCGAGGATCTCCGTGTCGCCGAGCCGGATTGATCCTCCCGTCCGCGCCTGCCGAGGGAGCAGGCCGAGGACCGCGAGCGAGGTGAGGGTCTTGCCCGATCCGGATTCGCCCGCGAGTCCCTGGATGCGACCGGGCCGCAGCTCGAGGGAGACGCCCTTCACGAGGGGGCGGCCGATGTCGACGGTGAGAGCGTCGATCGTGAGGATGCCGGTCATGCCGCGGCCCCCGTCGCCGACGCCGCCCGGTCCGCCTGGTTCTCCTTCGCCACTTCCGCCGTGGGGTCGAGGACGTCGCGGAGCGCGTCGCCGAGGAAGTTGAACGCGGCGACGACGGTGAGGATCGCGAGACCCGGGAAGACGCCGAGCCACCACGCGTCGAAGTTCTGGATCGCCGAGGAGATCATCGACCCCCACTCCGCGGCGGGCGGCTGGGCGCCGAGACCGAGGAACGACAGCCCGGACAGCAGCAGGATGGCGGCACCGGTGTCGAGCGTCGCGAGGACGAGCATCGGACCGATGATGTTCGGGAGGATGTCGACGGCGAGGCTCGTGAGGGGCGACCGCCCGAGCAGACGCCCCGCGACGACGTAGTTCTGACCCCGCAGCCCCAGTACGAGGCTCCGCGTCACGCGCGCATACTGCGGCCACGACACCACGATCGCGGCGATCACCGCGTTGAACAGGGACGGCCCGAGGGACGCGGCGATGACCATCGCGAGGATGACCGTGGGAAAGGCCATCACGAGGTCCGTGATGCGCATGAGCGTCTCGTCGACCCAGCGGCCGAAGTAGCCGGCGACAGCGCCGACGACGGTCCCGATGACCATCGCGGCGACGACGAGCATGAGCGAGAGCGGGATCGTGACCGTCGCGCCCGTCATGAGGCGGGAGAAGATGTCGCGGCCGTTCCCGTCCGTGCCGAGGATCGTGTCGATCCCGGGCTCCTGCAAGCGCGGGAGGCCTTGCGCGTTGGGGTCGAACGGCACCCACCAGGACGCGGTGAAGGCGATGACGATCCACGCCACGGCGATGACCGTGCCGATGACGCCGAGCGGCGACCGCCAGGCGCGCGGCCAGCGCAGGCGCGTGCGCCAGCCCGCGGCGGCGAGAGCGCCTCCCGCGTCGCCGCGGCCGCGGCGGTCCGGCCGGCTGCTGTCCAGTCCGTCGCTCATGCGAGCCTCACCCTCGGGTCGAGGACGCCGTAGAGCAGGTCGACGACGAAGTTGATGACGAGATAGATGACGCCGACGACGAGACCCACCCCCATGATGCCCGGCAGGTCGAGGTTCGACGCCGAGTTGTAGGCGTAG
>CAKTZW010000431.1 GCA_934636065.1 uncultured Labedella sp. | reverse complement strand
GGCGAGGACGTCTCCGCTCAGGTCTCCGGCTACGGCCAGCCGCAGATCGCCATCTTCAAGGCGGCCACGGCGAGCGTCACGAAGCCGGCCGACGCTAACGGCACCGTCGTCTTCAACGTGACGCTTCCGACCGATGCGCGCGGCACCTACACCGTCACCGCGACGGGCCTCGAGTCGGGCCGCCTCGCGGCTACCGACATCACGGTCGTCGCCGCTGACAGCGGTTCGGGCGCGGATGACGCCGACGGCGACGGCCTGGCCGTCACCGGTGGCACCGCCCTCACGACCATCTGGATCGCCGGCGGGGCCCTCGGCCTCGGCGTCGTGCTCCTCCTGGTCCGCGGCCTCCGTCGCAAGGCGACCGTCTGATCTGAGTACCACCCGGTGACACCCCGTCGCCTCGAAGAAGGCCCCCGGATCCGTCCGGGGGCCTTCGTCGTTGATTCCCGCCGACGAGCTCAGATACCGACCGGTTCGGTGACGAAGTCGATGAGCTGCTCGACGCGGCCGAGCAGTTCCGGCTCGAGGTCGCCGAACCCGTTCACGCGCGAGAGGATGCGCTGCCACGCCCGCGCGATGTCCGCTTGCGTCTCGTGCGGCCACCCGAACGCCTGGCAGACGCCCTTCTTCCATTCGATGCCGCGCGGGATCTGCGGCCAGGCCCGGATGCCGAGGCTCCCGGGCTTCACGGCCTGCCAGACGTCGATGAAGGGGTGGCCGACGATCAGCACGTGATCGCGGTACGCCCGCTTCACCGCGTTCTCGGCGATCCGGATCTCCTTCGACCCGGCCACGAGGTGGTCGACGAGGACGCCGATGCGCCGACCGGGGGCGGGCTCCACGTCGTCCAGGGCGCTCGCGAGGTCGTCCACTCCCCCGAGGTACTCCACGACGACCCCCTCGACCCGGAGGTCGTGGCCCCACACCTTCTCGACGAGCTCGGCGTCGTGCCGGCCCTCGACGTAGATGCGGCTCGCACGCGCCGTTCGAGCCGTGAGGTTCTCGACGGCGAACGATCCGGACGCCGTGCGCTTCGGTCCGGACGGCGCGGAAGGCGCGCACGAGTCCGCGTAGGTCCTCGAGCTCGACCATGCGGGCGTCCACGCGGACGATCGCTCCCGTCCATCCGCTCGCCGCGTCCTCGACGACGAGGTCGCGCTCCGCCGCGACGGTCGGCACGGCCTTCCGGCCCTTCCCCCGCCAGTCCCCGGCGAGGACGTCCGTTCCATAGCGGTCGAAGGGGTCGCGCGAGTCGATCACCCTGACACGGTAATCGCCGCTCCGGACATCGCTCCGAGCCACGCCGCCGTCCCCACCGGTCAGGAGGGAGCGGGCGATGAGCGGGGGCCATGGTACTCGTTCTCTGAGTGGGTACTGGGACCCGGCTGGACGGATGGACGATCGTCGAGGCCGCCGCCTAGACTGCGAAGAACGCGCGGGGAACGGGAGAGTGGGCCGATGCTGGCGAGATTCGGAACGGCTTTCGCCGCCGTCGTGGTGGGCGTGCTCAGCGCCGTCGGCCCTGCGTCGGCCTCGCCGGGAGCATCAGCGGCGGTGCCCGCAGAGGCACCCGTCGAACTCGGCGATGGCCGCGTCCTCGACGAGTCCGGCGTCCTCTCCTCCGGCGACGTCTCCACCGTGGAGGACGCGATCGAGTCCCTCCAGGGCGAGGGGCTCGACCTCTGGGTCGTCTACGTCGACGACTTCGAGTCGCCGTCCGACGCCGGCGAATGGGCCAACATGACGGCGGAGCAGAACGGGCTCGGTCCCAGCCAGTACCTCCTCGCGGTCGCGACCGAGGGACGACAGGTCTTCCTCTCGAGCGACTCGGCCGGGCCGCTCACCGACGACCAGGTCGAGAGCATCGAGAACGACGCCGTCATCCCCGCTCTGCGCGACGACGACTGGGCGGGGGCCGGAGTCGCCGCCGCCGACGGCCTGCGAACGCTCGCCACGGGCGGATCGATCGGCGGCTCGGGGTCTCCGGGCGGCGGGGGCGGCTTCTTCTGGATCATCGTGGTGGGCGCCGTCGTGGTGGCGGCGATCATCTTCTTCGTGTCCCGCGGCCGGAGATCGCGAGCGGTGACGACGGGCTCGAACGCTCCAGCCCCGGTGCCGCTCGACGAGCTCCGCCGACAGGCCGGGGTCGCCCTCGTCCGCACGGACGACGCTGTACGCTCGAGCGAGCAGGAGCTCGCCTTCGCCGTCGCGCAGTACGGCGCGGACGCGACGACTCCGTTCCGCGCGTCGATCGACGCCGCGAAGGCGAAGCTGTCGGAGGCCTTCGCGATCAAGCAGCAGCTCGACGATCACATCGAGGACAGCGAGCAGCAGATGCGGGAGTGGAACGGCCGCATCATCTCGCTGTGCGACGAGGCTGACGACGCCCTCGACGCCCAGAGCGAGTCGTTCGCGCAGCTGCGCGCGATCGAGCAGAAGGCCCCCGAGGTCCTCGCGGCGGCACGCACCGACGCCTCGACGGCGGCGGAGCGGCTGCCCGGCGCGCGGGAGCGCCTCGCGGCGGCGACCGCCCACTACGCCCCGAGCGCCCTCGCCGCCGTCGCGGACAACGCCGAGGAGACGAACGGACTGCTCGCCTTCGCCGCAGAGCGCTTCACCGAGGCCGACGCCCATATCGCCGCGCAGCGCACGGGAGAGGCGGCCGTCGCGATCCGTGCGGCCGAGACGGCCGTCGACCAGGCGGAGTCGCTCCTCGATGCGATCGACCGGCAGCGGCTCCATGATCACGCCGGTGGAAAACGGCAGGATCTGCTCGGGCGCGATGTCGAGCTCGCGCGCCAGCGCCACGCAGCTCTGGTG
>CAKTZW010000430.1 GCA_934636065.1 uncultured Labedella sp. | reverse complement strand
CCTTGAGGTCGATCCACGTCGTCGACGGATCCTGGACGGTGACGCCGGCGAGCTGCCACTTCTGGATGATGAGGGCGTTGAGTCTCGCCGCCTGGCGCGCCAGCTGGGCGCGATCGTTGACGCCCTCGACGACCCAGGACTGCGAGACGGGAACGGCGGCGACCTCGTGACCGCCCGCGCGCAGGAGACCGACGACGTCGGTGATGTACTTCTCGGCCTGCGCGTTCTCGATCGTGAGCCGGCCGAGCTGCTCCCGCAGCGCCCGCACCCCGAAGACGTAGACGCCGGCGTTGATCTCCGTGACCGCGAGCTCGTCCGGACCGGCGTCCTTCTGCTCGACGATGCGATCGAGGGAACCGCCCTCGGAGCGGACGACCCGGCCGTAGCCCGTCGCGTCGTCGAGGACGGCGGACAGGATGGTCGCGGCGGCCGCTCCGGCCCGGTGCCGGGCGAGAAGCTGGGAGAGCGTGTCCGAGTCGAGCAGGGGGACGTCGCCGTTGACGACGAGCACGTCGCCGTCGAAGTCGGCGGGGAGCGCCTCGACAGCCTGCTCGACGGCCCGGCCCGTGCCGGGCGTCTCGTCCTGATCGACGACGACGCTGTCCGGGAGCTCCTCGGAGACGACGGCGGCGATGCGGTCCCGCTCGTGGCGCACGACGGTGACGACGTGTCCGGCGGCGAGGGCGCGGGCCGTCGCGAGCACGTGCGCGAGGATCGGCACCCCGGCGAGGGTGTGCAGGAGCTTCGGGGTCGTCGATCTCATGCGCGTGCCCTGTCCGGCGGCGAGGATGACGATGGCCAGGGCGGAGTCGCGGGGGGTCTGTTCGGTCACGCTCCGCCTCCAGGATTCGAACCTGAACCTCACAGCTCCAAAGGCTGTCGTGCTGCCGTTACACCAAGGCGGACCGTGCGGCGGGATGGCCGCCGCACCGCTCCAGTCTGCCAGATCGGGAGCGCCCGCCCGGTGGCCGCGACGGCTCCTGCCACCGGGATAATGGCTGCATGGCGGAGCAGAGCGACGAGGTCGACCGGATCGTCGAGGCGTGGGAACGGGAACGGCCCGACCTCGAGTTCTCGCCGCTCCAGGTGCTGTCGCGCGTCTCCCGGCTCACGCGGCATCTCGACCGCGCCCGCCGTCGCGCCTTCGATCTCTCGAAGCTCGAGTCGTGGGAGTTCGACGTGCTCGCGGCGCTCCGGCGCGCGGGCGAGCCCTACATGCTGAGCCCCAAGCAGCTGCTCCAGCAGACTCTCGTGTCGAGCGGGACGATGACGAACCGGATCGACCGACTCGTGGCGGCCGGTCTCGTCGAGCGTCGCACCGACCCCAACGACGGGCGCGGCATCCTCGTCGTCATGACTCCGACGGGGCTCACCCGGGTGGACGCGGCCATCACGCGCCTGGTCGACGCCGAGGCCGAGCTGCTCGCGAGTCTGACGCCGGCGGATCGCGCCCGGCTCGCCGCCCTGCTCCGGAAGCTCAGCGTGGGCTTCGACGGCGCGGGGTCGGACGCAGCAGGGGGCGGCGACTCCGTGTGACTCGACCGGCCCCTAGCTGTAGTTCCTAGCGGCGGAGCACCTTCCGGGCGAGCGCGTTCCCGAGGAACTGCACGACCTGGACGAGGATGATGACGATCGCGAGCGCGGTCCACGTGACGGCCGGCTCGAACTGACGGAAGCCGTACTGGAGCGCGAACGCGCCGAGCCCGCCGCCGTTGATGCTGCCCGCGACGGCCGACATGTCGACGATGGCCACGAAGACGAACGTGTAGCCGAGGATGAGCGGACCGAGGGCCTCCGGGATCACGACGGTCGCGATCGTGCGCAGCGGGCCGGCGCCCGCGGCGCGCGCCGCCTCGATGACGCCGGGTGACACCGTGAGCAGGTTCTGCTCGACGATGCGGCTGATCCCGAACGTCGACGCGAGCGACAGCGTGAAGATGACCGCCTCCGTGCCGATGCCCGTCCCGATGACGAGGCGGGCGAGCGGCTGGAACGCCGTCAGGAAGATGATGAACGGGATGGGCCGGAAGACGTTGACGAGGACGTTGAGGACGCCGAACACCACCCTGTTGGCGAAGAGGTTCCCGGCGCGGGTGACGTAGAGGGCGAGGCCGACGACGAGGCCGCCGATGCCGCCGAAGAAGAGGCTCGCGAAGACGAGCCACAGCGTCTGGAGGGTCGCCTCGCCGAGGAGCGGCAGCAGATCGATGACGGCGTCCATCACACCACCTCCACGATCTCGACGCGCTCGCGCAATCGCGCGACGACCGCGTCGATCCGGTCGTCCGGGCCGGTCAGCTCGAGGGTCAGGTTGCCGAACGCGCGGCCCTGGATCTCGTTGACGCCGCCGTAGACGAGCTCGAAGCCGAGGCCCTCGCGCCCGAGCTCGAGGAACACCTCGGACTGGCTCGCTCCCCCGTCGCGGAAACTGATGGTCACGAACCGGCCGGCGTGCCGCTCGCGGAGCGCGGCGAGCTCGGGCTCCGACGGCACCCCCTTCACGACGGTCGACACGAACCGGCGCGTCGCGGCGGACCGCGGCTGTGAGAAGACGTCGAAGACGTCGCCGCTCTCGACCACGCGACCCCGCTCCATGACGGCGACCTTCGTCGCGAGCGACTGGACGACGTCCATCTCGTGCGTGATGACGATGATCGTGACGCCGAGGTCCCTGTTGACGGTGCGCAGCAGCCCGAGGACCTCCTGCGTCGTCTCCGGGTCGAGGGCGCTCGTGGCCTCGTCGGCCAGCAGGATCCGCGGCGACGTCGCGAGCGCTCGGGCGATGCCGACGCGCTGCTTCTGACCGCCGGACAGCTGGTC
>CAKTZW010000429.1 GCA_934636065.1 uncultured Labedella sp. | reverse complement strand
GCGCCGTGCTCGCCGTGACCCACGACCGGTACTTCCTCGACCACGTCGCCGAGTGGATCGCCGAGGTCGACCGCGGCCACCTGTACCCCTACGAGGGCAACTACTCGACCTACCTCGAGAAGAAGCAGGAACGACTGCAGGTCCAGGGCAAGAAGGACGCGAAGCTCGCGAAGCGGCTCGCGTCCGAGCTCGAGTGGGTGCGCTCGAACGCGAAGGGACGCCAGGCGAAGTCGAAGGCGCGTCTCGCGCGCTACGAGGAGATGGCCGCCGAGGCGGAGCGGACGAGGGTCCTCGACTTCGAGGAGATCATCATCCCCGTCGGACCGCGGCTCGGCAGCCAGGTCATCGACGCCGCGAAGCTCGAGAAGGGCTTCGGCGACCGCAAGCTCATCGACGGCCTGAGCTTCACGCTGCCGCGCAATGGCATCGTCGGCGTCATCGGCCCGAACGGCGTCGGCAAGACGACGCTGTTCAAGACGATCGTCGGCCTGGAGCCGCTCGACGGCGGAAGCCTCAAGGTCGGCGAGACCGTGGACATCTCCTATGTCGACCAGAGCCGCGGCGGCATCGACCCCAACAAGAACCTGTGGGAGGTCGTCTCCGACGGACTCGACTACATTCAGGTCGGCAAGACGGAGATCCCCTCGCGCGCCTACGTCTCGCAGTTCGGGTTCAAGGGACCGGATCAGCAGAAGAAGGCCGGCGTGCTCTCCGGCGGCGAGCGGAACCGGCTCAACCTCGCGCTCACGCTCAAGCAGGGCGGCAACCTCCTGCTCCTCGACGAGCCGACCAACGACCTCGACGTCGAGACGCTCGGCAGCCTCGAGAACGCTCTGCTCGAGTTCCCCGGGTGCGCCGTGGTCATCACCCACGACCGGTGGTTCCTCGACCGCATCGCGACCCACATCCTCGCCTACGAGGGAACCGACGAGAACCCGGCCAACTGGTACTGGTTCGAGGGCAACTTCGAGGCGTACGAGCAGAACAAGATCGAGCGGCTCGGGCCTGACGCGGCGAAGCCGAACCGGTCCGCCTACCGGAAGCTCACGAGGGACTGATGCGGGTCCACGTCCCGGTCCACCTGCGCTGGGGCGACCTCGACGCGTACAACCACGTCAACAACGTCGAGGTGATGCGCCTTCTCGAGGAGGCGCGCGTCCGTGCGTTCTGGCGGAGCGACGAGGAGGGCGGCGTCGATCAGGGGATGGCGCTCATCGAGGCCGAGGCCGGGTCGAGCACCATCACCCTCATCGCGCGGCACGAGATCGCGTATCTCGCACCGATCGCGTACCGACGGGCGCCGCTCGACGTGCAGCTGTGGATCTCCCACCTCGGCGGGGCGAGTCTCGACGTCGCATACGACGTCCGCGGCTCCGGGGACAGGGCCGACGACCTGTACGCCCAGGCCGTGAGCACCATCGTGCTCGTCGACGCCGCGACGGGGCGTCCACGTCGGATCACCGAGGTCGAGCGCGCGGCCTGGAGCCGATACCTCGGGGAGCCGCTCGACCTCGGTCGTCGCCGCGGCTGAGGAGGGCCATCGCCGCGGGGCGGGACGAGCGCTGGCCGACCGCGACCGTGTCGTCAGCGGATAGAGGGGATCCGGACCATGCCCTCCTGCGCGACCGTCGCGACGAGCGTTCCGCTCTGCGTGAAGAAGGAGCCGCGGGAGAGTCCCCGGCCGCCGGACGCGCTCGGCGAGTCCTGGACGTAGAGCAGCCACTCGTCGACGCGCGCTGGCCGGTGCCACCACATCCCATGGTCGAGGCTGGCGATCTTCGCCCCGGGCGTCGCCCAGGGGATGCCGTGTCTCCTCAGCACCGGTTCGAGGATCGAGTAGTCGCTCGCGTACGCGAGGGCCGCCTGGTGAAGGAGAGGGGAATCCGGGAGCGGGCTCGTGGCGCGAAGCCAGATCGCCTGACGATCGGTCCTCTCACCGTCGACGGACAGGTAGATGGGCGACGGGACGTGCCGCATGTCGAACGGGCGGTCGCGCGCCCAGGTCCGGGCGACCGGATGATCGATGTCCCCGAGGACCTCGGCGGCCGACGGCAGCTCGTCGGGCATCGGGACGTCTCGCGGCATCTCGGCCTGGTGTTCGAGACCCGGGTCGTGGTCCTGGAACGAGGCGATGAGCGAGAGGATCGGCACGCCGTTCTGGTACGCCTGCGTCCGCCTCGTCGAGAAGGACCGCCCGTCGTGAATCCGATCGACGGCGAAGGTGATCGGGAGTTCCGAGTCGCCTGCCCGGAGGAAGTAGGCGTGCATCGAGTGCACGGCGCGCTCGGAATCGACGGTCCGCATGGACGCGATCAGCGATTGGGCGAGCACCTGTCCGCCGTAGACGCGCCCGTTCGGCATCCGCTGCGACGGCCCCGTGAAGATGTCCTCCTCGGTGCGGGCACCCGTGTCCGTCAGATCGAGAGTGCGCAACAGGGATTCGATCGGGTTCATCGGCTGCCTCTTCCCGACACCACCGGCGGCGTCCGTCCCGTAAGTTTATTGAACACATGAGCGCCTCGATCTCCTTCCCCACGCCGGATGCCGTCGCCGATCTCCGGACGTTCCTCTCGCGGGCCGCGCGGGTGGACGACACCGCGGTGCATCTCGTCGTGCGCGGGGACGTCCTCGCCGTCTCGGCCGCGGCGTTCTCGCCGCGCGGGCTGCTCGACCGTGGGTTCACCGTTCTCGGCCTCCGCACCATGCGCGTTCGGCCGGGCGGCGATCTCGATCTCGTGGTGCCGTTGCGCGGTGTGCTCGACCGGCTCGCGGCTCCCGCCGCGCTCGCCGGCGACTCTGCGGAGGTGGCGCTGCCCGACACGCAGGTGACGAC
>CAKTZW010000428.1 GCA_934636065.1 uncultured Labedella sp. | reverse complement strand
GACACCCCTGTCAGCGCCGCCACCGTCCGACGCCTCGCCGACACCCGCGGCACCCAAACCGTCACCATGAACCGTGCTGGGCGGATCCTCTCCCTCGGGTCGACACAACGGTGCTTCACACCCATGCAGCGCCGCGCGATCACCGCCCGGGACGGCGGCTGCGTCATCCCCGGGTGCACGATCCCGGCCGGATGGTGCGAAGTCCACCACGTCGTCCCCCACCGGGACGGCGGGGAAACCCACACGGACAACGGTGTGCTCCTGTGCTGGGGTCACCATCAGAAGATCGACACCGGACCCTGGCGCATCAGCATGCCCGAAGGCGTCCCCCACGTCCGCGGACCCGGACACCATCACTGGACCCGCGCCACCAAGGCACGAGCACGACCACCACTCCCCGCCACCGGATGAGCGGGCCGAGGGACGCGCGGCCGGGGTCAGTGACGAGCGGTGCCGCTTCGCCGAGACGGGGTCGCCGGAGCAACGGCGACCCCCTCTCGACCAGAATCAGGCTTCGACCAGAATCAGGCTTCCACCGGAATCAGGCCCGACCCCGGAGATCAGGCCCCGGGCTCGTGGCCCGGCGAGACCGAGCGACGAAGCGCCCGTCGGCGAGCGATGAGCACGACCCCGCCTCCCGCGAGGAGCAGGGCGAACGCGATGGCCGCCCACGGCACGGAGGTCGACGCGCCCGTCACCGCGAGATCGTCGCCGGCGCCGTCGGACGCCCCGGCCTCCGGTGAGCCGTCGCCGACGCCGTTGCCGTCACCATTGCCGTCACCGCTGCCGTCACCGTCCCCCGAACCCGGGAGTTCACCGGACCCCGGCACCGTCGGGGTCGGCGTGGGAGAGGGCGCCGGCGGGGTCGGCTCGGGCGTGGGCTCCGGCTCGGCGGCGCATGCCGCGTCGCACACCGCGAAGGTCGACAGCACGGCCTTGTGGTCACTCGGCCACACGCCAGGGGGCGTCACGATCGGGTCATCGTTGTCCTTGCCGACGACCTCGCCGCGCACGATCGTGCCCTGCGGACCGAGGATGAGCGAGTCCTCGAGCGCGATGCGCTCGTCGGGCGTGTAGAAGACGAAGTCGATGCGATCGCGTTCGTCCGCCTCGGGCGTCCAGGTCAGCACCGACGGGTCGAACGCCGGGTTCTCGATCGCCCACGTGATGCCCGGGTGCGTCACCGGGTTCGGGTAGACCTCGCGGTAGGAGTCGACCATGCCGCCGTCGAGCAGCACCTGCAGCGCGGGCCACTCGATCACGGTGCCGTTGTGGTCGAACATGTCGGCGGTCGCGGCGGTCCAGTCCTGACCCGACGGTTCGTTGAAGTCACCACCGAGGATCGTGAGCCGCCCGGCGGCGCGCTCAGCCTCCACATCGGCCATGACCGCCGCGGCCTCCTCCGGCCGATCGGAGTCGTTCGACGCCTGCAGGATCCGCTCCACGTCCGTCACGGGGGCGTCCAGCTGGTTCCACGTCTCCCACCCGGCCGGGTACTCGCCGGGGAGACCGCGGATCTCGCCCCCGTAGCCGCGCGGCAGGTAGTTGGCGTACCACCGGTACTCGAGGTGCCCGCCGTAGACGACGGTCTCCGTGCCGTTCACGTCGAGCACCGCCTTCGTCCAGTCCGTCCCGACGACGCCCGAGTCGATGATCGGGTAGCGCGAGATGATGCCGGTGTCGGTCGCGTCCACGAACGACGAGAATCCGAGGAGACGGGCGATCTCCTCCGTGGCCGCCCCCTTCTCGGGAGTGAAGACGACGTCGGCGTCCGCCTCCGCGATGATGTCCGCGACGACCTGCGAGCCGTCGTCCACCTGCGTTCCCCCGTGCCAGAGGTTGAAGGTGAGCACGGACAGCTCGCTCACCCCGTCGACCTCGGGCTTCGGCGGCGTCGGCTCGACCGGCTCCTCCGGCTCGCTCGCGGTGACCTCGAGGTCGACCGGACCGGCGAGCGCCTCGTACCCGTCGGCGTGGAGGAGGTACACGTCGTAGTCGCCGGCGCCGATCGAGCCCGTGTTCTTCGTCCAGCCGTCACGCGCCTCGGGTCCCCACTCGACGGTTCCCGTCGCCTCGGGGACGTAGCGCCAGTCGAGCGACGCCGGGCCGCTTCCGGGGACGTCGCCATCGCGGTAGATGCCGATCCAGTTCGTCGCCGACACGTCATCGCCCGCGTCGTAGGCGATGGTCACCGTGCCGTCGTCCGCGATGGTCGTCGCGTCCAGGCCGAGCGCCGGCTCCGCCGCGGCAGCCGGAGACGCTCCACCCACGAAAGCGGCGCCGGGGACGAGCGCCGTCGCGACCGCGAGCGCCGATGCGAGCACCGCACCCAGCCGCCGGGAGGCCACGGAGCGACGACCGGGCCGAGCGGGCACGGTGTGCTCAGCGCCACGATCGCCACCGAGCCGCCGAAGCTGAGGGTGCCGGGGTCGAGGGCCCCGGGGTCGAGGGCGCCGGGCGCGGGGAGAAGTCATGCGAGGACGGTCCTTCCGATCGAACGAACCATCGAACGCTATTGACCGCCGGCGACGCGACGATGAACGGCCGGTGGGCGGAACGTGAAGTCATCGGGACGAGGTTCACCGTCGACGACGCTCCCCTCGCCCCTCCCCGAGTCAAGCCCCTGTTCTTGTGGAGAGCACGACACACACTGGACGGGCGGAGGAGAGGCTCGATCGCGTGATCGCCGGCATCCTCGTGCCGCTCCTCCACGGCTCTTATTGATACGCACCGATGCGATTTTCGAGGAGTGTGCGATGAAGATCCAACCTGCTTACCGTCCCAATCGATCCGCGTCCCGCGTTGCACAAGCAGTCACCGACACGGCTGCCGCGCATGCG
>CAKTZW010000427.1 GCA_934636065.1 uncultured Labedella sp. | reverse complement strand
GAGGAGATCGGCAAGTACCACCCGACCGAGGAGCCCTCGCTCATCGAGGTCGACTCGGAGCGCGCGCAGTACTGGCTCTCCGTCGGCGCGCAGCCGACCGAGCAGGTCGCCGCGATCCTCAAGCTCACGGGCGACTGGGGCAAGCACAAGGGCGACAAGGACGCCGTGTCCACCGTCAAGACGCGCGAGGAGAAGGTCGCCTTCGTCGCCGACGAGAAGAAGAAGCCCGTCCTCAAGCCCAAGGCCGAGCCCAAGGCCGCTCCGGTCGAGGCGCCCGCCGAGGCCGAGGCTCCCGAGGCGGACTCCGCCGACGCAGAGGCCTGATCTTGCTCGGACCCGCGCTCGAACACCTCGTCAAGGGGATCGTCGACACTCCTGACGACGTCCGCGTGGTCGAACAGAACACCGCACGCGGCGAGGTCCTCGAGGTTCATGTTAACCCCGAGGACCTCGGCCGCGTGATCGGTCGTTCGGGCCGCACCGCCAAGGCTCTCCGCACGCTCGTCTCCGCCCTCGCCGATGGTCGACGCGTTCGCGTCGACGTCGTCGACACCGACGCCTGACGTGGCGGCCGGCAATCGCAAGACCGAACTCCGCGTCGGTCGCCTCACCAAGGCGCACGGTCTCAAGGGCGCCCTGAAGGTCGAGCTGTACACCGACGACCCGGCGTCGCGGTTCGTGCCCGGTGCCGTCTTCACCCTCCAGGTGCCCGAGGAGTCGCCCTGGTCGGGCAAGTCGGTCGAACTCGCCGAGCTGCGGTGGTACAACCAGCAGCCCGTCGCGTTCTTCGTCGGTGTCGAGGACCGCACGGCGGCGGAGTCGCTCGTCAAGGCGATCCTCTGGGTGTCGCTCGATCCGGACGCGCTCCCCGAGGAGGAGGACGCCTGGTACGACCACCAGCTCGTCGGACTCCGCGTCGTCCGTGACGGCGTCGACGTCGGCCGGGTCGCGCGTGTCGACCACCTCCCGGCGCAGGACCTCCTCATCGTCGCGACCGGGCAGGGCGAGGTCATGGTGCCCTTCGTGTCGGCGATCGTGCCGACGGTCGACGTCGTGGCCGGCACCGTCCTGATCACGCCCCCGGACGGGCTCTTCGAGCTGGGCGACGACGCCTCGTCGCCGTCGGGAGACGACGTCTCGTCGACCACGGAGGAGCCCGCCGCCACCGACGCGGCGGACCCCGAGGGCGACGCCGACCGGGAGTCCTGAGGCTGTCGCCGTGCGGTTCGACGTCGTCACGATCTTCCCCGAGTTCTTCGATACCCTCGAGATCTCGCTGCTCGGCCGCGCGCGCCGCGGCGGCACCGTGTCGTGGTCGATCCACGACCTGCGCGACCACACGCACGACCGGCACCGCACGGTCGACGACACGCCGTACGGCGGCGGCGCCGGCATGGTGATGCGTCCGGAGCCGTGGGGGGAGGCGCTCGACGGGATCCTCGCCACCGACGACGACCCTCTCGTGATCTTCCCGTCGCCGGCCGGTGAGGTCTTCACGCAGTCGATGGCGCGTGAGCTGAGCCGCGAGTCGCACCTCGTCTTCGGCTGCGGGCGCTACGAGGGGATCGACCAGCGGGTGTTCGACCACGCGGCCGCGCGGGCGCGGACCCGGCTCGTCAGCATCGGCGACTACGTGCTCAACGGGGGAGAGGTCGCCGTCGTCGCGATGCTCGAGGCCATCGTGCGGCTCGTCCCCGGAGTCGTCGGCAACCCGGACAGCCTCGTCGAGGAGTCGCACGAGGGCGGCCTTCTCGAGTACCCGTCCTTCACGAAGCCGCAGGAGTGGCGAGGACTCTCCGTCCCCGACGTCCTGCTGAGCGGCAACCATCGGGCGATCGCGGAGTGGCGACACGAGGCGAGCGTCGAGCGGACGCGCCGCGTCAGACCGGATCTCCTGCCGCCCGAGTAGACGAGCCGTCAGCGCACCCCGTCGCCGGTGGTCCGCCGCGAGCGATCAGTCGCGGGCGGTGAGGATGATCGGCCCGTCCTCGGTGATGGCGATGGTGTGCTCCATGTGGGCGCCCCGAGAGCCGTCGGCGCTGCGCAGGGTCCAGCCGTCCTTGTCCGTGACGATCTCATCGGTCGACTGGAGGAACCAGGGCTCGATCGCGACGACGAGCCCGGGCCGCAGCGGGTAGCCGCGACCGGCGCGCCCGTTGTTGGGGATGTGCGGGTCGCCGTGCATCGTACGACCGACGCCGTGCCCGCCGAAGTCCGTGTTGATCGAGTAGCCGGCGTCGGTGGCGACCGCGGCGATGGCGGCCGAGATGTCGCCGACCTTCGAGCCGACCCGCGCCGCCGCGATCCCCGCGTCGAGTGCGCGCGAGGTGACCTCGATGAGGCGGACGTCCTCCGGCCGCTTGCGACCGACGATGACGCTCACGGCGGAGTCGGCCACCCAGCCGTCCACCGACGCGGCGAAGTCGAGGCTCACGAGGTCGCCGTCCCGGAGGCGGTAGTCGAACGGCAGTCCGTGCAGCACGGCGTCGTTGACCGATGTGCAGAGGACCTTGCCGAAGGGCATGGCGCCGAACGACGGGTGGTAGTCGATGTAGCTCGACACCGCTCCCCGCTCCCGGATCATGTCGTGGGCGAGCGCGTCGAGCTCGAGGAGGTTGACGCCCACGGCGGCCTCGGACGCGAGCCTCGTCAGCACGTCGGCGACGAAGCGGCCGGCCGGTCGCATCTGCTCGATCTCGGCGGGCGTACGCAATTCGATCATGGTGTCCTCCTCGTCCATTCTCGCAGGGTCGGGGAGGCCCCGGCGCACAGCCCGCGCCCCGAGAACTCCCAGCGCCGGCACCTAGGATCGCTTCATGCTGTTGCGCCGCGCGTTCTACTAC
>CAKTZW010000426.1 GCA_934636065.1 uncultured Labedella sp. | reverse complement strand
AAGGTCACGGCGGTTCCGAAGTCCACCACGACGCACGGATACCCGTAATAGGCCGCGGCGCCCACGGCGTTCGCCACGTTGCCCCGATCGGGCCGCAGCACCTCGCTCGCCCCCGCGATGCCGTCCGGGACGAGGAACCCGCCGCCGCCGACGACGATGAGCGGGAGGTTCGTCCTCCCGAGCGACATCCGCTCGACGGCCGACTCGATCCGGTCGCGGGCGACGGCGAGCGCGTCGCCGAGCGCCGCCCGGGTGGCCCTGTCGACGGCCGGGAGCGCGTGTCCTGCGATGACGCCCGGCGTCGTCAGCGCGACGGCGTCGGTGAGCGTCGCCGTCGAGCCCCCGAAGACGAGGGCCTCCTCCGAGATGCGGTGCCCGACGGAGTCGGAGAGCGGGACGCCGTTCGCGAGGTCGACGATCGTGCCGCCGCCGACCCCGAGGCTCAGGATGTCGGGCATGCGGAAGTTCGTGCGCACTCCCCCGATCTCGCGGGGAAGGGTCGACTCGCGCGGGAACCGGTCGACGAGCACGCCGAGGTCGCTCGTGGTGCCTCCGACGTCCACGACGATGGCGTTCTCGGCGCCCGAGAGTCGCGCGGCGCCGCGGATGGAGTTGGCGGGGCCGGAGCCGATGGTGAGCACGGGATAGCGCGCGGCGTACTCGACGGCCATGAGCGTTCCGTCGTTCTGCGCGAAGAAGGTCTCCGCGTCGAGCCGCTCGTCGGCGACCGCGACGAGCAGCGCCTCGGTGACCTCGCGCGCGACGCGGTACAGGGCGGCGTTGAGCACCGTCGCGTTCTCGCGCTCGAGCAGGCCGAGCGCTCCCACCTCGTGGCTGAGCGAGATCGGGATCTCGGGCCCGAGGTGCTCGCGGATGAGCCCGGCGACCTCGAGCTCCTGATCGGGGAAGGACGGGCTGAAGATCCCGCACACGGCCACGGCGTCGACGCGGCCCACGAGCCCGTCGAGGAAGCGACGCACGTCGTCGACGTCGAGCCGCGAGATCGGGTACCCGTCGACGAGGTGGCCCCCGCCGGCCAGGAGGGACTCGACGAGGATGGTCTCGCGCAGCTCGGCCGGCCAGCCCGCGAGCGGAGGGAAGTCCGTCGAGGCGGGCGCGCCCAGCCGGATGACGGCGACACGGCCGAGGTCGCGCCGCCGGACGATCGCATTGGTCGCGTGCGTCGTGCCGAGCATGACGCGGGAGACGTCGTCGCGCCGGTCGCCGAGGTCGCCCAGCACCGCCGCGAGGGCCGCCCGGATGCCGCCGGTGACGTCCGCCGTCGTCGCCTGCTTCGTCCACGCGACGACCGTGCCGTCGTCGGTCAGCACCACCGCATCGGTGTTGGTGCCGCCGACGTCGATGCCGACGGAGAGGTCGCGCACGCTCATCGGGCGACCGCCGCCCGTGCGGTGAACGGCCGGTACTCGATGTCGTAGCCGAACGCCTCCGGTCCCGCGAGCTCGAGTCCCCGTTCGGTCCGCCACAGCGGGTCGCACGCCCACGCGAGCACGCTCACCCGTTGGCCGAAGCGCAGCAGCTCCGTCGAGATGGCCTCGCCCGTCTCGGTGTCGACGATGGTGACGAGGTCGGGCACGCTCACGACGATCTCCCCGTCCTCGATGACGACGAGGTTCTCGTTCTGGATCTCGACGCGGAGCAGGCGATCGCGGTCGGGACCGATGCCCTGGATGGTGGCGGAGCCGCGCGTGAACCCGCCCTCGGTCAGCCGCTCGATGTCGATGACCTTGCCGCTCGCCAGCACGTCGGCTCCGAGCTCGTCGGCGATCTCGACGACCGGGTCGGCCGACGCCAGCAGTCGGCGGCCGACGGCGATCGCCCGACTGACGGTGCCCTCGATCACGGCCCCCGGCGCCGTCTCGGCGGTGAGCAGGTAGTGGGCCCCGATGGCGATCCCGCCCGCGGCGACCGTGAACGCGCGAGCGTGGCGCTCGAGCCACGCCATGTCGAGGGTGCGGAGGACGCTCACGTTGCCGACGACGTCGCCGAGCACGGCGAACTCGTTCGCGAGTCCCGCGACGTTCATCGAGATCATCGTCGACTTGGGGAACGCCCGTCCCATGCCGTCCGCGTCGAGCACCGAGACACCGAGGGACGCGGCCCAGCCCACCGGGGCCACGCCGTTGCTGCCGCCGATCTCCGCCGCCATGACGGCCGTGACGGGACGGTCGATGATGCGCTCGACCTCGGCGATGAGCGTGTGCATCTGACCGCTCGCGCCGAGCATCTCGATGCCGACGGAGGGGGCGCCGATGCCGGAGAGGAGGATGACCGCGTCGTCGGGACCGAGGTCCGAGACGCCGATGAGCCGGACCGGCCCGAAGCGGTCGATGGACGTCTCGACGGACAGCTGCACCGTGTGGACGGCTCCGCCGCCTCCCGTGCCGAAGACGGCGGCTCCCGCGGCGAGGGGCGCGATGTCGTCGCGGGTGATGAACCGCGGGGGCTCGCTCGTGGTGCTCATGGATCGAGCCTAGGAACGAACCGCGAGGACGACAATGTGGCGCCGGAACGGAGAATCGCGAGAGACTGTGTTCGTGAACCAGGCAGCCTCGGAGCGCGTCGACCTCGGCGAGATCGTCGAGCAGGCCGATCGCTTCGGGACCCGGGTCCTCGCGGGCGACCCGGCAGGGGTCGAGGTGCTCGGCGTCGAGATGCTCGCGCTCGACGACCTCGCGCGGGCCGCGGCCGGCAGTCTCGTCGTCGTCGCGCTCCCCACCGCGGAGCCGCCGCGCGCCTACCAGATCGACATCGCGGTCCGCCGCGCGATCTCCGCGACCGCCGCGGCGCTCGTCCTCACCGGCGACGTCGCGCTCTCCGAGAC
>CAKTZW010000425.1 GCA_934636065.1 uncultured Labedella sp. | reverse complement strand
CGGATCGAGGGACGGGCGACGACGAGCAGGGCCAGCACGAGGCCGCCGATGAGGATGCGGACCGCGCCGGCGGACGTGGGAGAGGTCGCTTCCGGCGCGATAGCGAGTGCTGTGCCCGTCGTGCCGAAGAGTACCGCGGCGACGAGGACGAGGAGAGCGGGCACGCTCGATGGTCGCACACTGACGTGCCTCGGACCGCTCAGCGTGCGAACAGCTCCCACAGCAGGCGCGCAGCGATCGCGAGCATGACGACGGCGACGCCGCCGTCGACCCAGCGCCAGGCCGTCGGGCGCGCGAAGACGGGCGCGAGAGCGCGTGCGCCGAAGCCGAGAGCCGTGAACCAGAAGACGCTTCCCGCGGCGGCGCCCGCTCCGAACCACCACCGGTCGTCGCCGTGTGTCGCCGCGATCGAGCCGAGGAGCACGACGGTGTCGAGGTAGACGTGGGGGTTGAGCCACGTGATCGCGAGGACGCCGAGGAGCACGGCCGCGCGCGGAGTCCGCTCCCCCGCCGCCTCGGCACGGAGCACGCCGGGACGCACCGCCCGACGGAACGCGAGGACCGCGTATCCGATCAGGAAGGCCGCTCCGCCGATTGTCGCGACGGGCACGAGCCACGGCACACGGCGGACGATCTCGCCGACGCCCGCGACCCCCACCGCGATGAGCACGGCGTCCGACACCATGCACACGAGGACGACGAGGGTGACGTGCTCGCGCCGGATGCCCTGGCGCAGGACGAAGACGTTCTGCGCCCCGATGGCGATGATGAGCGAGAGCCCGAACACGAGGCCCGAGACGGCGGCGAGGAGGGAGGAAGGCACTCGACGACGGTAGATCGGCGACGCCGATGAAGTCCAACTACTTCTGATTCAGGTGCATTAGCGTCGCTTATGTGGACCTCGACCTCGCCCAACTCACCGCACTCGCCGCCGTCGTCGACTCGGGGTCGTTCGACGCCGCGGCGCGGGACCTCCATGTGACGCCGTCAGCCGTCAGCCAGCGCATCAAGGCCCTCGAACGCGCCGCAGGCGCCGTGCTCGTCCGCCGCTCCCGCCCCGTGGCGGCGACGGAGGCCGGCCACGCCTACGTGCGGCTCGCCCGACAGATCGTGGCCCTGGCCCGCGAGACGGAGTCGATCGCGACCCGCGAGCGATCGGCGACGCCGACCGTCTCCCTCGCCGTCAACGGCGACTCCCTCTCGACCTGGGTCCTTCCGGCGCTCGCGAGCCTCGGCCACCGGATCTCCTACGACCTGCACCGGGAGGACCAGGACCACTCGGCCGAGCTGCTGCGGGAGGGCCGGGTCATGGCCGCCATCACGACGGACGCGACGGCCGTCCAGGGCTGCTCGGTCGCACGACTCGGATCGATGCGCTATCGGGCGATGGCGTCGGCATCGTTCGCCGAGCGCTTCTTCGCGGACGGCCTGACGGCGACGGCCCTCGACCGTGCGCCCATGATCGTGTTCGACCGCCGCGACGACCTGCAGGACCGCTACCTCCGACAGGTCGCCCCGCGGGCCAGTCCGCCGCGGCACCACGTGCCCTCGTCGGCCGACTTCGCCGACGCCGTCGAGCTCGGGATGGGGTGGGCGATGCTGCCGGACGGGCAGAGCACGGACGGCGAGAGGGCCGGGCGGCTTCTCGACCTCGCCCCCGGGACCGTCGTGGACGTGGTGCTGTACTGGCAGCAGTGGGAGATCTTCACCTCGGCGCTCGATGACACCGCGCGTGCACTCGCCGAGGCGGCGCGCGCCGGGCTCGGACAGCCCTGATCCCGGCTCGTCCGCGCGCTCAGCCCTCGGCGGCGAGAGCGTCGCGCACGAGTCGACGCTGCACCTTGCCGATGAGGGACTTCGGGAGCTCGTCGACCACGACGATGCGTCTCGGCACCTTGTACGGGGTCAGGGAGCCGCGCAGCGCCGCCCGCGCCTCGTCCGGCGAGAAGGCGGCGCCCGGCTCGAGCACGTCGGCGGCGACGACCTCTTCGCCGGAATGCGCGCTCGGCAGCCCGACGACCGCGGCGTCGGCGACGCCCTCGAGCGAACGCAGAGCCTCCTCGACCTCGCTCGGGGCGACGTTGAATCCCCCGGTGATGATGAGCTCCTTGATGCGATCGACGATGCGCACGAAGCCGTCCTCGTCGATCGTCGCGATGTCGCCCGTGCGGAACCAGCCGTCGTCGAACGCCGCCGCGCTCTCGTCCGGCTTCCGCCAGTACCCCGAGAAGACCTGCGGACCGCGGACGACGAGTTCGCCCTCCTCCCCGAGTGGGCGTTCGACGCTCGGGTCCTCGGGGTCGACGATGCGCGCGTCCGTTCCGGGCAGCGGCAGTCCCACGGTGCCCGCCTTGCGATTGTCCGCGACGGGGTTCGCCATGAGGACGGGCGAGCACTCGCTGAGCCCGTAGCCCTCCACCAGGAAGCCGCCGCTGCGCTCCTCCCACGGACGCACGATCGCCTCGTCGAGCGGCATCGCCCCGGAGATCGCGACCTCGACGCCCGCGAGCGAGACCCCCTTGTCCTCGGCTGCCCGCATGAGCCGATCGGCGATCGGCGGGACGGCCGGCAGGAACGTCGGCGGCCGCTTCTTCATGACCGCGAGCACGAGGTCGGGTTCGAACCGGGGGAACAGGACGAGCCTGGCGCCCATGCTCATGGCGAAGGTGAGGCACAGCGTCAGTCCGTAGGCATGGAACATCGGCAGCACCGCATACACGACACAGCCGTCGCCGCGCCGGATGGTCGGCACCCAGGCGCGGGACTGCGCCGCGTTGGCCCCGAGATTGCGGTTCGCGCCCTGGCCGAAATGAGCGCCGAAGATCGTGCCCGCACGCGCATCTATGG
>CAKTZW010000424.1 GCA_934636065.1 uncultured Labedella sp. | reverse complement strand
GATCATCGTCTCCCGCTCCGACATCGTCCGCGTCGGCGTCCGCCGACCCGTCGAGTGAGCCCACGCCGACCGAGGCGCCGTCCGAGCAGCCGGATCTGGGAGAGGCGGCCCCCGAGTGCGCCGACGTGCTCTCGGCCGACGACGTCTACGCGTTCAACCCGAACTACAGCGCCGTCGCCGCGCCGACGCCCGCGGCGGGGTCGCCCCTCGCCGAGGCGGTCGATCTCGGCGGGCGGGTCTGCCGGTGGAGCAACGACACGAACTCCTCCCCCATCGACGTCGCCGTCGCCATCCCGGCTGAGGGCGACTACGAGCGGCTGCTCGACGAGACCGCGTCCTCGAGCACGGCGGCACCGGACCTCGGCGGGGACGCCGCGTACTTCGACGTGGTCGGCGACTCCGGCGTCGCGCAGGTGTTCGCGGACGGCCGGTGGGTCGTCGTCTCGAGCCCCTTCTTCGGCGAGGCCGCCGACGCGGGCGAGATCATGTCCCCGATTCTCGAGAACCTCGGCCTCTAGCGGTAGCCTCGTCGGTTGGTCGGGATCAGCCGATGCTGAGCGGCGAGCGGTAGTCGTCGAACGGCAGCACGTCCGCCACGGCTGAGACGATCACGCGGTCGAGCGTGAGCGGAGCGAAGTGATTCGTCAGGAAGGCGATGTCCGCGGCGTCGCGTCCCGTCGCGATGCGGACGAAGGACGGTCGCGGCGCGAGCCGCGTGGCGTCGATCGCGTACCAGCGCCCGTCGAGCCACGCCTCCGCGACGGCGTGGAAGTCCATCGGCGAGACGCCCGGGGCGTAGACGGAGGCGACGCGAGCCGGGATGTCCCGCGCGCGCAGCAGCGCGACGACCGTGTGGGCGTAGTCGCGACACACCCCCTTGCGCGTGCTCATCGTCGTCGACGCGCTGTCGGTGCCCGTCGTCGCTCCCGCGACGTACGAGAAGTTCTCGGACACCCACGCGCTGACGGCGTCGATGAGCTGACCGCCGACGAGGTGACCGAACGTCTGCTTGGCGAACCCGTAGAGCTCGTCGGACTCGCAGTAGCGGCTCGGACGCAGGTACTCGATGAGGTCGAGTTCGGTCGTGGGAGCGATCGGGCGCTGACCGATGACCGCCGCGAGGTAGTCGACCCGGTAGGCGCCCGCCGGCGCGGAGAAGCGGTGCAGGCGCGAGCCGTGGCGGCCCTCGACCTCGTGGACGGGGTGCTGGAAGCCGTTCCCGAACACGGTGAGCGATTCGTGCTGGATCGGCGTCCCCGCGGCGACAGCGATCGAGAGGATGACGTCGCTCGGGGCGGCGAGCCGGAATTCGAGCGTCGAGGAGACGGTGGCGGGCATCGTCTCAATCCTCACACGGACGGCGCCTCCAGGCGAGGGCGTCGAACGCCTCGTCGAGTGGAGTCCAGTCGCCGCCGACGTCGACGACCGTGCAATTGACCCGGTCGTCGACGGTGCCGAGAACGACCGGGGTCTCGCCCAGCACCCGCAAGCGGTCGACGGTGCGCCGCAGGCTCGTCAACGACACGGCCGTCGGGTCGAGCAGTGGAAGCGCCGGACGCTCGAGAACCACGTGGAAGAACGGGCTGGGCGACGAGTGCACCATGACGTTCCATTCCGGACGCCGCGACTGCACCATGCGCGCCAGACGCGACTGCGGGTCATCGGCTCGAGTCAGGAGTGCGACCATGGCGGTTCTCCCTGTACACCCGGTTCGAAGGCGGCCAGAGGGTCTCGCCAGGAACGCGAGTCGAGGCGTTCTTCCAGGTGCTCGACGAAGCGGTGAACGGAGATCTCGAGCATCGCGCCTCGCGACCGCGCTCGGATCATGCTGATCCCGCGACGGCGGAGGTCCACCGCCACCTCGCGGGTGAGGACGATCCGGCCGTCGGCGTCCAACCATCCGCGTGAGGCTCGATAGAGCTCCACGATGACGAGACGACCGGCGGACATGCGCGTGGGGCAATCGCGGCGTCTGTGTTCGGACATGATCAACTCCGGCATCGAGCCTCAGGTGGAGACGTGCCGAAGGTAGCATGTATACATGCGCATGTGCGCTATCCCATTTCGGGGTACGCGCGCCGGATCTCACGACGAGGACTCACGAGAACAGGTCGGGCGATTCCTCCGGGAGGAGCTCGGCGAGGGGGATCTCGAGGGCTCTGGCGATCATCACCAGGGTTCGCAGTCGCGGGTTCGCGGGCGTGCCGGGGTTCGATTCGCCGTTCTCCAACTTGCGATACGTGAAGGTGGAGATCCCCGCACGATGAGCCAGCTTCTCCTGACTGACCCCCGCAACCTGCCGCCGTGCGGCGAGGTTCCGACCGAGTCGCCGCGAGTAGAGGGACCAGGCCTGGTCGGACGAGTCGTCGCTCACGTCGTCGCCGTGGCCGGATTCGATCGCGTCATGATCCTGATTCGGCACCGCGGAGACCTCCGGATGGGACGCCGGTGCGCTGGTGCTCGTCACGGCCAGAGATCGCGTACGGTCCAGCCGTCGCCGCTGCGGCCGTACTCGATGCGCTCTCCCGCACTCGCGGGCCGCAATTGCACGACATCCACGTGCTCGGCTTCGAGACGATAGGCGATCCAGTGACCCGGTATGCCGTCGGGGTCCCGCTGCACGCGTTCGAGGGCCTCGGCGAGAAGCGTCTGGACATCCTCGCCCTCGTCGAGTTCGGTTCCCTGGCGCGCGACGAGCACCCCGGCCTGCGCTTGGGGGTGGCGGGCCATGAAGTCGGCGTCGGAGACCTCGCGTGGTCCCGGCGCCACGGAGCCACGGACGCGCACTTGACGTCCTGTCTCGGCCCAGTAGAACACCGCCTCCGCCGACGGCGTGTGAGCGATGGCGAGGCCCTTCGGGCTGCGCGCGGATGACGCGA
>CAKTZW010000423.1 GCA_934636065.1 uncultured Labedella sp. | reverse complement strand
GTCACGGGAGACGCCGCGCAGCTCCACCAGGGGAGGGGTGCCGTCGGTCATCGGTCCTCCTCCGTTCCGGACCCGCCCGTCGCGTGCCAGCTCGTGGCACGGGCGGACGCAACGAGCCGACGCACGAGCTCCGTCCGCGGCCGCTCGACCAGATCGTCCACGGCGCCCTCCTCGACTACCGCTCCGTTCTGCAGCACGACGGCCCGGTCGGCGATCCGCCGCAGCACTGCGAGGTCGTGCGTGATGAAGAGGAGCCCCGTGCCGAGTTCCGACGCCAGGCGGTCGAAGAGGTCGAGGATCTCCGCCTGGATCGTCACGTCGAGCGCCGTCGTCGGTTCATCCGCGATGAGCAGTCGCGGTCCACCCGCGAGGGCGAGGGCGATCGCGGCCCGCTGCAGCTGACCCCCGGAGACCTGATGCGGGTAGCGGCGCACGAGCACCTCCGGGTCGGGCAGCCGCACGAGTCGAGCCAGTTCGACGGCCCGCTCAGCGGCCTCCGCACGGGAGACGCCGGTGAGGTGACGCACCGGGTCCGCGAGCTGTCGCCCGATCGACCGGATCGGGTTGAACGACGACCGCGGCTCCTGGAACACGATCCCGAGCTCACGGCCGCGGAGCCGAGCGACCTCGCGGTCGCTCGCGCCGATCACCTCGACGCCGTCCACGCGCACGCTGCCCGACGCCTCGGCGCCGTCCGGAAGGAGTCCGAGGATCGCGAGAGCTGTGAGCGACTTGCCGGAGCCCGACTCGCCGATGAGCCCGACGCGCTCGCCGTCGTCGACCCGGAAGGTCACGCCGTCCACGACGGCGCGACCGTCGATCCGGACGGCGAGATCGGTCACCTCGAGCGTCATGCGGTCACCACCGGGGCGCGCGTCAGGCGCGGATCGGTCACGTCGCGGATCGCGTCGCCGAGCAGGTTGAACGCGAGCACCGTGAGCGTGATCGCGAGTCCCGGCCACAGCACCGACCACGGGTGGATGCCGATGTACGACTGCAACTCGGCGAGCATGCGGCCCCACGACGGCGTGTTCGACGGCGCACCGTAGCCCAGGTACGACAGGCCGGCCTCAGCGAGGATCGCCACAGCCATCGCCCACGACAGCTGCACGATGAAGACGGGCGCGACGTTCGGGAGCAGGTGCGTCGTGAGGTTGCGCACGGGACCGCGTCCCGCCGCCCGCCCGGCGAGCACGTAGTCGGCGCGCCGGACGCGGCGCAGCTCCGGTCGCGACACCCGGCCGATGTTGACGCCGAACGAGAACCCGACCGCCACGATGACGACGAGCAGCGACCCGCCGAAAGCGGACGCGAGCATCATCGCGATGAGCAGGGTCGGGAACGCGATGAGCACGTCCACGAGCACCGCGACGCCCTCCCGCACCCACCGGGCGGTGAGGGCGCCGAGGGCCGCGAGGCCGATCCCCACGACGGCGGCGACGAGCGCGCTCCCGAGCGCCACCCCCACCGTGACACGCGCCCCGACGAGGAGGACGCTGAAGATGTCGCGCCCGATGTTGTCGGTTCCGAGCAGGTGCTCGAACGACGGCCCGAACCACTGGTCGTAGGGATTCGCGCGCTGCGGGTCGTAGGGCGTCCACACGTACGACAACGCGGCGGCGGCGAGCAGCAGGAGGATGACGACGCTTCCGTAGATCGCGGAGGGGTGCCGCACGAACGCGGCGAACCACCGAGGACGGCGAGGACGGCGGCGCGGCGACGCGTTGCGCGCGACGGGAGCGGCGGCGGTCATGTCGTCTCCCGCTGTCTCGGATCGATCACACGGGCAAGCACGTCGATGAGGGCGCCGAGCACGAGCACGATGGCGGTGAAGACGAACACGGCCCCCTGCACCATCTCGAGGTCGCGGTTGCCGACGTTCGTCACGAGCAACCGGCCGATCCCCGGAAGGGTGAAGAGCTGCTCCACGATGACGGCGCCGACGAGGAGTCCCGCGACCTGGAGCGCGAGCACCGAGACGACCGAGAGCGCGACGTTCGGCAGTCCGTGCGTGAGCAGCGCGCGCCGTCGGGTGAGGCCCGTCGCCGCTGCCGTGCGGACGTACTCCTGACCGATCGCCTCGAGGGTCGCCGATCGCACGAAGCGCAGCAGCACGGCCCCCTCGACAACGCCGATCGTGAGCGCGGGGAGGAGGAGCGCGCGGAACGCGTCGCGCGGCTCCTCCCACCCGTCCCGCGGGAACCCCTGCGGCGGGAGCCAGCCGAGCCACACGGCGAAGACGATCACGAGGATCATGCCGGCCCAGACGACCGGCACGGCCGCGAGGGCCTGAGCGGTCACGGCGAACGCCGTACCCGACGCGGTGTTCCGGCGGAGTGCGGCGAGGACCCCGAACGGCACGCTCACGACCAGCGCGATGAGGAGCGAGAGGAGGGCGAGCGGCACGGTCACGGCGGACTTCTCCGCGAGCTCGTCCACGACGGGGGCGCCCGTCACGAGCGACGTGCCGAGGTCGCCGCGAACGATGCCGCCGACCCAGTCGAGGTACTGCAGCGGCAGCGGGACGTTCAGTCCGAGCTCCTCGCGGATGGCCTCGACCTGCTCGGGGCTGCCCTCGGTGCCGGCGATGATCTGCGCGACGTCGCCCGGCAGCACCCGCAGGGTGAAGAAGATGAGCGCGCTCGCGATCACGAGCCCGATCACGAGCAGCACCACACGGGTGAGGATGAACCGGATCACCGCGTGGTGTTCTTCCGGCCCGAACGGAGGGTCACTCGGTCACTCGACCGCGAGCTCGCCGAGATCGATGCGGGCGTTCGGCGAGTCCGTCGGGAATCCGGAGATGCCGTCGGCGATGGCCGTGAGGGTCGTGGCGTTGTAGAGCACGTCGCCCGCGTGGTCCTCCGCGACGATGCGAGCGG
>CAKTZW010000422.1 GCA_934636065.1 uncultured Labedella sp. | reverse complement strand
TTCTACGAGCTCACGACGGGCGGCGTCCTGCTGTCCATCATCCCGCTCGCCATCGCCATGATCGTCCTGCAACGGTTCTGGCGCGGCGGCCTCACGGAAGGATCCGTCAAGGCGTGACCACCATCGACGTCGACCACCTCACCTCGTTCGCCCCGGGTTCCGGCAGGCGCACGCCCCCGCGCGCACATCTCGAGTCCGACGCCCCACGGCTGTCGCTCGGGGGGAGCTGGCGGTTCCGACTCCTCGCCGGAGCGCCCGGCACCCCCGGGGGGATCGGCGCCCTGTCGGAGGGTGAGGGGGTCGACGACGTGGCCCGCCCGGAATTCGACGACGCCGGCTGGGACGACATCCCCGTGCCGTCGCACTGGGTGCTGCAGGGGGACGGCCGCTACGGCTCCCCCATCTACACGAACGTCCAGTACCCGTTCCCCGTCGATCCTCCCCACGTACCGGATGAGAATCCGACCGGCGACCACCGGCGCCGCTTCGAGCTCCCCGGGGAGTTCGACGGCGCGGAGCGGGTGCTGCTGCGGTTCGACGGCGTGGAGTCGGCGTACCGCGTGTGGCTCAACGGCCAGGACGTGGGGACGGGTACGGGCAGCCGGCTCGTGCAGGAGTTCGACGTGACGGACGCGCTGCGACCGGGCGAGAACGTGCTCGCGGTCCGCGTGCACCAGTGGTCGGCGGCGAGCTACCTCGAGGACCAGGACCAGTGGTGGCTTCCGGGCATCTTCCGCGACGTCACCCTCATCGCCCGGCCGGTCGGCGCGATCGACGACGTCGAGGTGCGCGCCGACTTCGACGAGCGGACGGGCACCGGCACCCTCGCGATCGACGTCGATGCAGCCGCGGCCGCCTTCCCGGTCACCGTCCGGGTCCCCGAGCTCGGACTCATCGAGATCTGGGGCTCGGCGGCCGAGGTCACTCCGATCGACGTGCCCGGCGTGCAGCCCTGGTCCCCTGATGTCCCGATGCTCTACGACGTGCACGTCGAGTCGACGGGCGAGCACGTGTCGCTCCGTACCGGATTCCGGACCGTGCGGATCGTGGGCGATCGTCTGCTCGTGAACGGCCGGCAGGTCCGCTTCTCCGGCGTGAACCGGCACGAGACGCACCCGGACCGGGGCCGCGTCTTCGACGAGGAGCACGCGCGCGCCGACATGGCGCTCATGAAGCGGCACAACGTCAACGCGATCCGCACGAGTCACTATCCGCCCCACCCGCGCGTGCTCGACCTCGCCGACGAGCTCGGCTTCTGGGTCATCGACGAGTGCGACCTCGAGACGCACGGCTTCGAGTTCCACGGGTGGGCGCAGAACCCGAGCGACGATCCCCGGTGGCGCGACGCCTACCTCGACCGTATCCGTCGCACCGTCGAACGCGACAAGAACCACCCGAGTATCATCCTGTGGTCCCTCGGCAACGAGTCCGGGACGGGAGCGAACCTCGCAGCGATGGCCGACTGGGTGCACGACCGCGACCCGTCGCGACCGGTGCACTACGAGGGCGACTACACGGGCGCGTACACCGACGTGTACTCGCGCATGTACCCGTCGCTGCCGGAGACGGAGTCGATCGGCCGCGACGACTCCACGGCCCTGCTCCTCGGCTGCACGGCGTCGGAGTCGGAGCGGCAGCGTTCGAAGCCGTTCCTGCACTGCGAGTACGCGCACGCGATGGGCAACGGGCCCGCGCTGCTCGACCGCTACCGCCGGCTCTCCGAGCTGTACCCGCGATTGCACGGCGGTTTCGTCTGGGAGTGGCGCGACCACGGTCTGCGCACGCGCACCGTCGACGGCGTCGAGTTCTTCGCATACGGCGGCGACTTCGGCGAGGAGGTGCACGACGGCAACTTCGTGATGGACGGCCTCGTCCTGAGCGACGACACCCCCTCGCCCGGGCTGGCGGAGTTCGCCGCGGTCGAGCAGCCCATCGGCTTCGCCCGACTCGCCGACGGATCCATCGAGGTGGTCAACGGCCGGTTCGCCGCCGACACCCGGGACCTCGACTTCGCGTGGCGGCTCGAGCGCGACGGCGTCGAACTCGAGTCCGGCGTGCTCCAGCCGCTCGAGCGCGGCGGCGATGTCGTGCCGGCCGGCGAGAGCGTCGTGCTCCCGGCGCCGGACCTCGTCGCGTCGATCGGGGAGGCGGAGGTGTGGCTCACGGTCGAGGCCGTGCTCATCGAGGAGGCTCCGTGGGCGCGGGCCGGGCATGTCGTCGCGCGTGCGCAGTTCCTGATCGAGGACGGCGCCGCGCCGGGAGGCGAGGCGGAACCGCCGCGCTCCGTCGCGCCGCTCGACGATCCCGCGACGCCGGCCGAGTGGGTCAGGGCTCGCGCGGCCCGGCAGCGCTCGGGTTCGGTCGGCGTGACCGCCGGTCGCGACGCCGACGGGTGGACGAGCGGGCCGCTGCCGGCGGAGAGCGTGGTCGGGCCGGTCGGGTTCTCCGCGGTCGGCGGGCTCGACTCCCTGCTCGGTCGACCGGTCACGGGACCGCGGCTCGAGCTCTTCCGCGCCCCCACCGACAACGACCGCGGCACGGGCGGCGGCTCCCTCGACCTCGCGGACCCGCGCTCCGACCGCGGGCTCGGCGCGCCGACGCCGTCGTCGGAGCAGCAGTGGCTCGCGGCTCGCCTCGACCTGCTGCGTCCGCGGCGGGAACGACTCGAGCACCGTGTCGAGGGCGGCGCCGTGCGCGTCCGCTCGCTCGACCGGTGGAGCGCGCCGGAGGGTGCGGCGAGCGTGTGGCAGGAGACGGAGTGGCGCCTCGACGGCGACGGCGCGCATGGCGGGGTCGCGCAACATCCACTCGATCGCCACCGACCCGGAGCCTGCTTCAACCCGACGGAAGCACCACCTCCGTTCGCCCTGAGCGAAGTCGAAGGGCATG
>CAKTZW010000421.1 GCA_934636065.1 uncultured Labedella sp. | reverse complement strand
GGTCGTACTGGCGCAGCGATCTCCATGCCCCCACGAGCATGGTCAGCACGCCGACGGACACGACGACGGGGATCCAAGCCGGCGAGTCGGCGTATCCCGGCGCGAACCGCGCGACGAGGTAGATGCCCGCCTTGACCATCGCGGCCGCATGGAGGTACGCGCTCACCGGGGTCGGTGCCGCCATCGCCGCCGGCAGCCAGAAGTGGAACGGGACGATCGCCGACTTCGACATCGCCCCGACGAGCACGAGCACGATCGCGACGGCGGGGAGGACGCCGTCCTGGGGGTCAGCGACGAGCTCCGAGATCCGCGTCGTGCCCGCTCCCACGCTCAGCATGACGACCCCGACGAGCATCACCAGACCGCCGAGCGTCGTGACGAGCAGTGCCTGCAGCGCGGCGCCTCTGCTCTCCTTCCTCCCCGTGTAGTGACCGATGAGCAGGTAGGAGAGCACGCTCGTGATCTCCCAGTACATGAACATGACCATGACGTCGTCGGACGTGACGAGGCCGTACATCGTGCCGGCGAAGCCGAGGAGGAGGCCGGCGAAGCGACCGAGCGCCGGCTCGTCGTCGTCGAAGTAGGACGCGCAGTACGCGAGGACGAGGGCGCCGACCCCCGTGACCACGAGAGCGAGCAACCAGGCGAGCGCGTCCATCCGGAAGGAGAGCACGATCTCGAGCTGCGGGATCCAGGCCCAGGACTCGGTGACCGCGCCGCCGGGAACCGCGATCGTCCCGGTCGCGGCGATCGTGTGCACGAACGCCGCCGCGGGAACGGCGGCGAGGACGTAGAAGGACCGGCGGCCGAGGAATCGGACGATGAGGGGGGAGGCGAAGGACAGCGCGGCGAACAGCACCGTCATGATCGCCATGGGGTCTCCCGGGGTGGTCGGCCTCTGTCCCTATTAATCTATCAGTCATTTGCGACACCGGGTCCGGGCGCGGCCTCCCGGGGACGCTTCATTCCGGAAGGCGCATGCACGATCGCGCGGCGTGGGGAGAAGGGGGTGCGGGCTCCCCCGAGCCCGCACCCCGAGAACCGGCGCCTGGCGCTCCAGCGTCCCGAGGCCCGGGTCCTGCGTCCCCGATGGGACGAGCAGGTCATGTGTCGGCACGGCCGAATGGTCGCCGACGTCCGTCGTCGCGAATGCAAGAACTCGACGACGGTCACCGCCGCCCGCCGGTTGCCCGACGGTGAGGCGATGTCACCCTGAGAGAGCGCGACGGACCACGATCATGACGCCGGTTCGGGGGAATTTCTCCGGACCCGGCGACGACAACCGCCGAACGTGGTCCTCCCGCTCGCGACGAATGAGGAGGAAGATCGCGGAGGGGCGTCATGATCCGAGAGTCCACGCGTCTCTCAGGACGAAGCCAGACGACTCAGCGAAAACGGAGAGACCGTGCACGACGACAGCACCGCGTGGACCGGCGACCACGAACCCGTGGGAACACGTCCCGCGTGGGAGGACGCCTCGGACGCCGAGCTGATCTCGTCCACGCGCACGGGGAACGGCGCGGCGTTCGGGGAGCTGTGGCGGCGGCACTCTCGCGCCGCCCGGACCGTGGCCCGATCCTTCACGTCCTCGCTCGACCCCGACGACCTCGTGCAGGAGTCGTTCGCGAAGATCTATCACGCGCTGCAGAAGGGCGGCGGCCCGACCGGCGCCTTCCGCCCGTACCTGTTCACGACGGTCCGCAACACCGCGTCGGCGTGGGGACGTGCCCGACGCGAGGCGTCCATCGACACGCTCGAGTCGTTCGAGGACCCCGCGTCCCGCGACGAGGAGACGATGGCGGCGCTCGACCGCAGTCTCACCGCCACAGCGTTCCGCAGCCTTCCGACGCGGTGGCAGGAGGTGCTCTGGTACTGCGAGGTCGAGCAGATGACGCCGCAGCAGGTCGCGCCCCTGCTCGCGATGAAGCCGAACGCCGTCGCCGCCCTCGCCTACCGGGCGCGGGAGGGCCTGCGTCAGGCATGGATCCAGGCGCACATCGCCGCCGTGCCGGAGGACTCCGAGCACCGCTGGACGATCGAGCGGATCGGGACGTACACGCGCGGCTCGCTCGGCAAGCGGGACACGGCCAAGCTCGAGGCCCACCTCGACGCCTGCGCACGGTGCACCATCGTCGCCGCCGAGGCGCGCGAGGTGGGATCGCGCATCGCTCTGGTCCTGCTGCCGCTCGCGGCCGGCACGGCCGGTGCGACGGGCTACCTCGCGTGGATGCAGACGGGAGCGCACACCGCCGTCTCGACGGCCGCCGTGCCCGCCGGCATCCTCGGCGGACACGGCATGGGAGTGGGTGTCGGCGCGGACCCCGCGTCGCTCTCGTCGCTCACGACGGCGACGGGGTCCGGCGCCGGCGCGACCGCGACCACCGGGACGGCCGCCGGAGCCGGCACTGTCGCTGCCGGGGGCGTCGGTGTCGCCACGACGAGCATCGTGTCCGGGGCGATCGCACTCGTTGCGGCGTCGACGATCGCGGCCGTCGTCGCGCTCGGCCCGCTCATGGCGGCGGGGGGACCGACGGACCGGGTCGTGGCCGAGGAGTCCATCAGCCGAGAGGCACCGTCGGCGCCCCCCTCGCCGCCGGCACCGAGTCCGGATCCGACACCGGCGCCGACGCTGCCCTCGGACGTCGAGCCCACGCCCCAGCCGTCACCCGAGCGGACGACTCCGCCGCCCGTCGAATCGCAGAGCCCGGAGCAGACGACTCCGACGGCCCCGACGCCGCAGGAGTCCCCCGAGAAGCCGGTCGATCCCGGACCCGGGACAGCCGTCGATCCCGGGCCACCCGTCGAACCCGTGGAGCCGGAGCTGCCCGAGCCACCGCTGACGCCGGAGCAGCCCCTCGACTACACCGTCGACCAGGGTGGCCACGGCCAGCTC
>CAKTZW010000420.1 GCA_934636065.1 uncultured Labedella sp. | reverse complement strand
CGATGAGGTACGCCACCGCCGTCGCGAGGGCGATGCCGCCGAGCGTCACGGCGACGACGATCCAGACGAGCTGAGACACGGTCTGCTCGAGGGACGTCATGGGCAGCCCCACCACGAAGGTCGCTCCCGCGTCGGTCTCGACGGCGACCACCCGGTAATCCGCCAAGCCGTTCGCGCCGACATCGACCGTCTTCGGCACCGCGATCCGGGCCTGATCGGCGAGAGCGGCCGCCGCGTCGACGTCGAAGTCGCGCCGGGTTCCCTGATCGTCGAGATACCCGGCGTAGGTGACGACGCCCGCCTCGACCTCGACCCCGAGGGTCCCGGCCGACTGCCCCAGGATCCCGATGATCCGCCCCGGACCCGGTTCGCCGTCGGCTCCGTCCTCCTGCGGATAGTCGTGATAGCCCGTCGGCGCCTTCGCGGCGCGGTCGCACGCGGCGACGAGTTCGGAGTCGAGTCGTTGCGTCAGGATGCTGCGCACGCTCAGGATGCTGGCGACGCCGATCACGAGTCCCGCGATGGCGATGAGCACGACTGTCGCCAGAGTGAGTCGGCGGCGGAGCGACCAGCCGCGGAGGACCGACCCGCTCACGAGCCGGCGGCCTTGATCATGTAACCGGCGCCCCTGACCGTGTGGATCATCGGGTCGTGACCGACGTCGATCTTCTTCCGGAGGTATGAGATGTAGAGCTCGACGACGCTCGCCCGCCCGTCGAAGTCGTAGCTCCACACCCGGTCGAGGATCTGCGGCTTGCTGAGCACACGGCGCGGGTTCCGCATGAGGTAGCGCAGGAGCTCGAACTCGGTCGCCGTGAGCTCGATCTGACGACCACCGCGGAACACCTCGTAGCTGTCCTCGTTGAGCTCGAGGTCGCCGACCGTGATGATCGGAGAGTCGGCGGCCGAGACGGCGGCCGTCCGCCTGATGAGTCCCCGCAGCCGTGCGACGACCTCCTCGAGACTGAACGGCTTCGTGACGTAGTCGTCTCCTCCGGCGGTGAGGCCCGCCAGCCTGTCGTCCAGCGAGTCCTTGGCCGTGAGGAAGAGCACGGGGGTGTCGTCGTTCTGCGCGCGCAGACGATGCAGGACCTCGAGGCCGTCGAGGCCGGGCATCATCACGTCGAGTACCAGGGCGTCGGGACGGAACTCGCGCACGACTCCCAGAGCGGCCTGCCCGTCCGCCGCGGTCCGCACGTCCCAGCCCTCGTAGCGGAGGGCCATGCGCAGGAGGTCCGTGAGACTCTGCTCGTCGT
Organism: uncultured Labedella sp.; assembly: GCA_934636065.1. Lineage (GTDB taxonomy): Bacteria > Actinomycetota > Actinomycetes > Actinomycetales > Microbacteriaceae > Labedella. The sequence continues at coordinate 1,643 of CAKTZW010000420.1, read as the reverse complement.
CGACGACCAGCACGCGGATCGGCGATCCGTCGGGTTTCGCGAGGGGGGCCGGACGGGGCGCGGGGGTTCGGCCGGAGGACGTCATGCTCCTCATTATGGGCGTGCTGCTGTGCGCCGCCTATGGGTGGGGTCGAGAGCCCGTGTGCGCCGGGAATGGACCGGAGGACGCGCCTCGGGGAAGAATGTCGGCGGGCCACCGGCCCATCCCTCGAAGGAGCACCACCATGAGTTTCCTGTCCAGTCTCACCCGCACGAAGAGCATCGAGGCGTCGATCGCCGACTCCCAGGCCGAGGGTCGCACCCTCACGCGATCGCTCACGTGGTGGGACCTCGCGATCATGGGCGTCGCCGTCGCGGTGGGCGCCGGCATCTTCTCGGTCGGGGCGAACGCGGCCGCGAACTACGCCGGTCCCTCCATCTCGATCGGGTTCCTGCTCGCCGCCGTCACGTGCGCGCTCGCGATCATGGCGTACGCGGAGTTCGCGTCATCCGTCCCCGTCGCCGGGTCCGCCTACACGTTCACGTACGCGACCCTCGGGGAGTGCCTCGCGTGGATCATCGGCTGGGATCTGATCCTCGAGATGCTGACCGCCGCCGCCGTCATCGCGAGTTACTGGGGCGTGTACCTCGACGAGGTCTTCACGATCTGGGGCTGGAACATCCCCCCGACGGTCCCCGTCCTCGGGCTCGAGGTCAACTGGGGGGCCTTCGTGATCGTCGCGATCTTCACGACCCTCCTCGCCCTCGGGACGAAGCTCTCGGCCCGGGTGAGCTCGGTGTTCACGGTCATCAAGGTGGCGACGGTCGTCTTCGTCATCGTCGTGGGGGCGTTCTTCGTCCGCCCGGAGAACTTCTCCCCCTTCATCCCGCCGTCGCAGCCGACCGACGGCGGCGGCTCCGACGTGTGGGCCCAGTCGCTGTTCTCCTTCCTCTCGGGAGCGGCCCCCGCGACTTACGGCGTCTTCGGGCTCCTCGCGGGCGCGTCGATCGTGTTCTTCGCCTTCATCGGCTTCGACGTCGTCGCGACGAGCGCCGAAGAGGTGAAGAACCCCCGGCGGAACCTCCCGATCGGCATCTTCCTCGGCCTCGCCATCGTGACGGTCCTCTACATCGGCGTGAGCATCGTGCTGACCGGGATGGTCCCCTACACCGAACTCGCGGAGGCGGAGGATCCGTCGCTCGCGACAGCCTTCATCGCCGTCGGGGCGGACTGGGCCGCCCAGGTCATCTCGGTGAGCATCCTGCTCGGACTCACGACCGTCATCATGGTGCTGCTACTGGGACTCGCGCGCATCCTCTTCTCGATGAGCCGCGACGGCCTGCTGCCGCGGTCGTGGAGCAGGACCTCCGCGACCCGCCACACGCCGATCCGCCTGCAGATCGGCGCCGGCGCCGTGGTGGCGCTGCTCGCCGGGCTCACCGACGTGGGCATCCTCGAGGAGATGATCAACATCGGCACCCTGTCGGCCTTCGTCCTCGTGAGCATCGCGGTGATCGTCTTGCGTCGGAAGTACCCGGACCGCGATGTGGCCTACCGGATGCCGTGGTCTCCCGTGCTGCCCATCGTCTCGGCGGCCCTCTGCTTCTGGCTCATGCTCAACCTCACGACGCTCACGTGGGTGCGCTTCATCGTGTGGCTCGTC
>CAKTZW010000419.1 GCA_934636065.1 uncultured Labedella sp. | reverse complement strand
CCTGCTCTACGGCCCTCCGGGGGAAGACCGTGCGGATGGACGAGGACCCGGTGGTGACACCGATGAAGTAGAAGGTGCGGACTGTCGCGGGCTGGAGCGTGTCGGCGGTGAACGTCTTCGGGGAGGTGCCGGTCATGATGCGCGTGCTCCGCTCTGTCGCACGGCCGAGAGGGCGGCCGATGCTCGTTCGGTGATCCCCGCGAAGTCGCCGTCGCGGAGGTGCTGGGCGTTCGCGATCCAGGTGCCACCGACAGCGGCGACGACGGGGCTCTCGAGGTAGGCGTCGAGGTTCGCGAGCCGGATGCCGCCGGTGGGCATGAACCGCACGCCGCGGGCCGAGAACGGTCCGGCGAGCGCCGAGATGGCGGCGATCCCGCCGGAGGTCTCCGCGGGGAAGAATTTGACGAGGTCGAAACCCTCCTCGACCGCCGCGATCACCTCGCCGGCGGTGACGGCACCGGGGATGAAGGGCAGGCCGATGCTCCGCACGGCGGCGGCGAGGGTCGGCGTCAGGCCGGGGGACACGAGGAAGCGGGCTCCCGCGTCCGCTGCCCGCTGCGCGTCCGATGCCGTGATGACGGTGCCGGCGCCGAGCAGGAAGTGCGGACGCGCAGCGGCGATCGCCCCGATGGCGTCGAGCGCCGCGGCCGTGCGCAGGGTGACCTCGATGGCGGGCAGGCCACCCGCCGTGAGGGCGTCGGCGAGGGGGACGGCGTCCTCGACGCGATCGATCTCCACGACGGGGACGATGCGGAGGGCGCCGAGCTCGGCGATCACGTCGGTCATTCCGTCGTCTCCCGGTAGCCGGTGTGGTCGGGGTTCGGCCGGGTGGTCCAGCCGCCGTCGCCGTCGTCGGTCACGAGCGACGCCATTCCGCCTGCGTCCCTGATGATCTGGTAGTCCTGGCCGGCGTCGGAGGCGTAGCAGAACAGGGTCACGAAGGGCTCGTCGCCGACATTGACGCTGCGGTGGATCCAGTGCCCGGGGACGTCGACGGCCTCGCCGGCGCGCAGCTCCACGGCCTCCGACCGCCCGTCGATCGTCTCGAGCAGCATGACGCCGTGGCCGGAGAGGCAGTAGTAGAGCTCGGCGCGATCCGCGACGGCGTGGAGGTGCCCGCGGGTGACGGCGAACTCGTCGCCGTAGCGACCGGGGAGGAGGCGGCTCGTGCCGACGATGAGGGCGCCGGGGCCGGTCCGGTACTTGTGTTCGTGGACCTCGTAGACGAGTTCGTCCGGACCGCGGTCGTGGAGCGCGGCCTCGTACGCCGCCCGGTCGCGGTACACGCCCGCCATCTCTCCCAAGTGCTTCGTGTAGACGCGCGTACCGCCGTCAAGCTGACCGCTCGCGTGCACCCTCAGCAACTGGGGAACGTCGATGTCCTGTTCCAACCGGCCCTCCTCGATCAATTGGTAGTGAGACTACACGAAAGTCGTTTGAAGGTGCAGACTAGGGGAGCAGGCGACCCGAAGATGGGGCGCCGTTGTAGTCTGGCTAACCAAATCGGCAAGGAAGCACAGGATGGAACTCACACTGCAGGGGCGCCGCGTGGCCGTCACCGGAGCCGCTGGCGGGATCGGCTCCGCGATCGTCGACCGTCTGCTCGCCGAGGGCGCCGAGGTCATCGCGCTTGACGTCCGCGGACTGGAACGACTGCCGGCGGAGGTCGCCCGATTGGAGGTCGATCTCTCCTCACCGGAGTCGATCGGTTCGGTGGTCGCGGAGATCTACCGTGAGGACGCTCGTCCCGTCGACCTCGTGACGAGCGCAGGCATCGTGGAGGACGACGTGGCGGCCGAGGACATGCCGGTCGAGCAGTTCGACCGCGTCTACGGCGTCAACATCCGCGGGGTCTTCCTCACCAACCAGGCGTTCGGTCGCGAACTCCTCGCGCGGGGCGGAGGAGCGATCGTCAACATCGCGTCGATGAGCGGCAACGCCATCGTCAACTTCCCACAGAAGCAGAGCGCCTACAACTCCTCCAAGGCGGCCGTGTCGGCGCTCACCCGGTCGCTCGCCGTCGAGTGGGGGCCTCGCGGTGTCCGCGTCAACGCGCTCTCACCCGGATACGTGGACACGCCGCTCAACCACCTCAAGCAGCACATGCACGACACCTGGCGCGCCGACACGATCCTCGGTCGCTTCGCCACGACCGAGGAGGTCGCCGCCGCCGTCCGCTTCCTGCTCAGCGACGAGGCCGCGTACTTCGTCGGCGCCGAACTGCTCATGGACGGCGGCTCGTCGCTTCGGTGACGGCCGGTTGGGAGACCTCGTGATACTCGCACACGATCTCGGCACGACCGGGAACAAGGCCACCCTCGTCGACGCGGACGGTCAGCTCGTCGACGCGGTCACGGAGCCGTACCCGGTCGACTTCGGTCCGGGCGGGAAGGCGGAGCAGAACCCCGAGGACTGGTGGGACGCCGTGTGCCGCGCCAGCCGGCGGCTCACGGCGGTCGCGGCCGAACGCGGCGCCGTCGTCGAGGGCGTCACCTTCTCCGGCCAGATGATGGGGGCCGTGCCCGTCGGGCGGGACTCGCGGGCGCTGCGGCCCGCGATGCTCTGGGCGGACCCCCGATCGGTCGCGCAGAGTGACCGCATCCTGCGGAACATCGGCCTCGAGGACGCGTACCGGATCACGGGACACCGCATCAATCCGACCTACACGCTCTCGAAGATCGCGTGGCTCCGCGACAACGAGCCGGACGTCTTCGCCCGCACCACGCGGGTGCTGCTGCCGAAGGACTACATCGTCGCGCGGCTGACGGGCGTGCAGGTCACGGACCCGTCCGACGCCTCCGGCACGAACGCCTACGACCAGGCCGCGGGGACCTGGTCGACCGAGGTCCTCGACGCGGCCGACGTGCCCGTCGGGCTCCTCCCCGAGATCCAGCCGAGCACGACCATCGCC
>CAKTZW010000418.1 GCA_934636065.1 uncultured Labedella sp. | reverse complement strand
GGCGCCGAGGTGTTCTTCAAGTGCGAGAACATGCAGCGCATGGGCGCGTTCAAGTTCCGCGGCGGCTATAACGCGCTCGCCAGGTTCAGCCCCGAGCAGCGCCGCCGCGGCGTGGTCGCGTTCTCGTCCGGTAACCACGCGCAGGCGGTGGCGCTCGCGGCGCGCATCCTGGGCATGCCGGCCACCATCGTCATGCCGCAGGATGCGCCGGCCGCCAAGGTCGCGGCCACGCGCGGCTATGGCGCCACCGTGGTCACCTACGACCGCTACACCGAGAATCGCGAAGAGATCGGCCGCCGCCTGTCGGAAGAGCGCGGCATGACCCTGATCCCGCCCTACGACCATCCCGAGGTCATCGCCGGGCAGGGGACGCTGGCGCTGGAATTGATCGAGGAGACCGGCCCGCTCGCCGTGTCGTCGGCGAATCTCACCGGCCGACCGGCGGCGACGACAGCCGCCGAGGCCGAGGCGATGCTCGGCGAGAGCGTCGCGGTGTACCTCGACGGCGGCTCGAGTGGGGACTCGGGTGCATCGACCATCGTCGACGCGACCCAGCTCGCGCTCCCCGACGGCAAGGTCACGATCCTCCGCAACGGCGCGGTCCCGGGCGAGGAGCTGCGTCGCGTGCTCGGATCGGCGCTCGCCGGTGGCGGGTGGCCGGACGACTCATGATCCAGTACGTCCTGATCGCCGCCTTCGCCGCCCTCGTCACGTACGTCCTGTGCCTCGCGGTGCTCCGCGCCGCGCACAAGTGGAAGCTCTACCCCGAGATCCGCACGCGCGACGTGCACACGCGACCGACCCCGCGGCTGGGCGGCATCGCGATGTTCTTCGGGGTCGTCGCGGCGTTCTTCGTCGCGTCGTTCAATCCGTACTACCGCCTGATCTTCGCCAATCCCGGTCCGGTGTGGGCGATCCTCGGTGCCGCGCTCCTCATCGTGGTGCTCGGAATGGCCGACGACATCTGGGACCTCGACTGGATGATCAAGCTCGCCGGCCAGTTCCTCGCGGCCGGCCTGATCGCGTGGCTCGGCGTGCAGATCTACTCGCTCCCCATCGGGGGCCTCACCGTGGGATCCGGGTGGATGTCGGTGGCGATGACGGTCTTCGCGATCGTCCTCGTGATGAACGCCGTCAACTTCATCGACGGTCTGGACGGGCTCGTCGCGGGCGTCAGTCTCATCGCGAACGGCGTCTTCTTCCTCTACGGCTACCTGCTCGTCCGTCAGATCAGCCCGTCCGACTACTTCAGCCTGTCCCTGCTCATCTCCGCCGTGGTGTGCGGCATCTGCGCCGGCTTCCTGCCGCTCAACTGGCACCCCGCGAAGCTCTTCATGGGCGACGCCGGCGCCCTCCTCGTCGGCCTCCTCATGGCGACGAGCGCGATCGCGATCACGGGGCAGATGGATCCGGCCTTCATCGAGGGGCCGGACCGCTTCGGCCGCACCCAGCTGATCGGTGCGTTCATCCCGATCATCCTCCCGTTCGCGATCCTCGTCGTCCCGCTGCTCGACTTCGGCCTCGCCGTGACGCGACGGCTGCGCGCCGGGAAGTCGCCGTTCAGCGCCGACCGGCTGCACCTGCACCACCGCCTGCTCGACATGGGGCACTCCCAGGTCGCGGCCGTGCTGATCTTCTACGCCTGGACGATCGTGATCTCGGTCTCGAGCCTCATGTTCTACGTGTTCCAGCCCTACACGATCGGGCTCACGTTCCTCGTCGTCGGCGTCGTCACGTGCACGATCGTGACGCTCGCCCCGCTCGGCCGCCGCAAGCGCGCCCAGAGCACGGCCCAGATGGTGCCGGAGGCGATGGCGGAGCGACTCGAGATCGCCGCATACGACCCTCTCGACGAGGCGGCGAACACCCTGGCCCCCGATGCCATCGTCCCGGATTCCGTCGTCGAGCTCGCCGAGAGCATCGACGTCGACGCCCTCGACGGTCAACAGAAAGAAGACACCCGGTGAGCTCCAACCCCATCCTCCGCACCGTCCTGCTGTACGGCGGTGTCGCCGCCCTCGTGCTCGCGGTCGTCGCCGGGGGAGTGGGCTTCGCCGTGGACGGTCAGCGGGGTCTCGTCAGTGGACTCCTCGGCATCGTCATCGCCGCGTTCTTCCTGGGGCTCACCGCCGGAAGCATCCTGTTCGCGAACCGCTTCCGCGACTCGGATCTCTACGTTCCGCTGTTCTTCGGAGTGGTGATGGGCGGCTGGATCGTGAAGTTCGTCCTGTTCTTCGTCGTCGCCGTCCTGCTGCGCGACCAGCCGTGGATCGCGCCCACGATCCTGTTCCTCAGCCTCATCGTGGGAACGCTCGCGACGCTCGTCGTCGACGTCATCGTGATCGCCAAGTCGCGCGTGCCGTACGCGAGCGACGTGGCCCTCCCTCCGTACCGCGATTCGGCGGACTGATTCGGTGGACCCATTCGGCCGCACGGATTCGCGTCGCCCCGGAATCTTGATAGAGTTACGGGAGATTCCCCATCCGATTCTCCTACGTGACGTGTGTCCGGACGTTGTCGCCCGCGATTCACATGCTCGGAGCGGTATGGCTTCTTCCGAACGTTCGTCGTCGCGAGAGCAGAGCTCCACGCCCCGAAACAGGAGATAGCGCTGATAGCAAACGCTGTGCACCTGCTGGTTCCGACAGCAACCGACGATGGTGGCTTCCACGCTCCCTCGATCAACGAGTTCTTCCCCGGACCGCTCTTCTTCGAGGGCACGCCCTTCGAGATCAACCGCATCATGCTCGTCCGCTTCTTCGCGGTCGCCGTGCTGCTGATCGTCTTCTACCTCGGTACGCGCCGGATGAAGGTCGTTCCCGGCCGCTTCCAGAACGTCATCGAGATGGGTCTCGGCCTCGTCCGGAACAACATCGCCTTCGACCTGCTGGGGGAGAAGGACGGCAAGCGG
>CAKTZW010000417.1 GCA_934636065.1 uncultured Labedella sp. | reverse complement strand
ATCTGGAACGGGACGGCTTCGTGTCGCGCAAGGTCACTGCGTCGATTCCGCCGCGGGTGGACTACGCGCTGACCGACCTCGGGCGCAGCCTCTACGGACTGGTGGAGGGGCTGGAGAAGTGGGCGGAGTCGAACATCGACGATGTGCTGGCGCATCGTGCCGCCCATGACGCGGGCGCCGCGAACGACGCCTGAGTCGGATGGTGCTCAGCCGCGCTCTCCGGCGACGCCGGTCACCTCGAGGACCGTGATGTCGTCCGTCGGCGGGCCACCGTCGCGGCGGCGTCGGCGGACGACACGCTCTCGTGCGCGACGCGTTGCGCTCGTTCCCGACGACGAGGGGGAGACCGTACACCCCGGACGCCGTCCACTTCGGGGGTAGTCGACATCCGCGTGCGCCGTGGTACTTTCCCGGCACGGGGTCGTTCACCCACAGGGGTGGTGGACGGCACCACGAGGGGAACGATGACGTTGAGGGAAGACGCGGACGAGCGCCGGCGTGCGCACACGCGGCGTGAGGACCGGCACCTGCTCATCTTGCGGATCGTGGCGCTCGCCACTGTCGCGCTCGGAGTGAACTACGTGGCATGGCGTTGGCTCGCGTCGATCAACTGGGACGCCTGGTGGATCGCGGTCCCGCTCGTGATCGCGGAGACCTACAGCCTCGTCGACGTCGCACTGTTCGCGCTCACGATGTGGCGGGCGCGCGAGCGGACGACGCCACCGCCGCCACCGCCCGGGCTGACCGCCGACGTGTTCATCGCCACGTACAACGAGCCCGTCGAGCTCGTGTCGGTCACCGCGCGCGCCGCGCGCGACATCCGATACCCGCATCGGACCTACATCCTCGACGACGGCGACCGGCCCGCGATGCGGGAGGCCGCGGCCGAGCTCGGGGTGGGGTACATCACGCGCGGCCGGGAGTGGACGGACCGCCCGCGGCACGCGAAGGCCGGCAACATCAACAACGCCCTCATGCAGACCACGGGCGAATTCCTCCTGATCCTCGACGCCGACATGATTCCGCGCCCCGAGATCTTCGACCACACCCTCGGCTACTTCGAGGACGAGAAGGTCGCGCTCGTCCAGACGCCCCAGGTGTTCAGCAACGTGGCGACGGGCGACCCGCTCGGGAGCCAGGCCCCCCTGTTCTACGGACCGATCCAGGAGGGGAAGGACGGCTGGAACGCCGCGTTCTTCTGCGGATCGAACGCCGTCCTCCGCCGCGAGGCGCTCATGCAGCTCGGCATCGTCGGGTACGTCCGCGAGACGGACCGCGCCGTCGCGGCCACCCTGCGCGACGCCACCCGGATCGTGCGGAAGGCCCGCCGCAAGGCCGGCGGGACGCCCGCCGCAGCGGCGCTCGACGAGACCGCCGCTGCCCTCGTCGAGGCCCGGCGGCAGCTCGGCAACGCCGAGCCGCTCGGCGAGATCACGTACACCGTGCAGCGTCGCGTGCGAGCCGCGTCGGCCGGTCTCGTGAGCGAGGACCTGCACAACATCCGCGCCGACCTCGCCGAGATCGAACGCCTCGCGGGCGGCGCGCCGCTCGACTCCGGCCCGAGCGAGGGGGACGAGGTCATCGCCGCGCTCTCCGCGCGCGAGCTGTCCCCGCTGAACGCCCTCGAGGCCGTCCAGCTCGCGCTGCAGGCCGTGGACGTGGACCGCGGCGACGAGGCCCAAGCCGTCATGCCCCTCGCGACGATCTCGGTCACGGAGGACATGGCGACCTCGATGCGGCTCCACGCCCTCGGATGGAAGAGCGTGTTCCACAAGGAGCTCCTCGCCGACGGACTCGCGCCCGAGGATCTCGGCACGGCGCTCACGCAGCGTCTGCGGTGGGCGCAGGGCACCATGCAGGTGTTCCTCCGCGAGAACCCGCTCCTCAGCACCGGCATGACGCTCGCACAGCGCCTCATGTACTTCTCCACCATGTGGAGCTACCTCGTGGGCTTCGCCACGATCGTGTATCTCGCGGCTCCCGTCGTGTTCCTCGTGTTCGGGGTGCTGCCCGTGAAGAGCTGGGCGCCGGAGTTCTTCTGGCACTTCCTGCCGTTCTTCATCGTCAACCAGATCCTCTTCCTGGTCGCCGCACGGGGTCTGCCGACCTGGCGCGGACAGCAGTACAGCCTCGCCCTCTTCCCCGTGTGGATCCGAGCGTGCGTCACCGCGTTCAACAACGTCGTGCTGAAGCTGCCGCTCGACTTCGCGGTCACCCCGAAGACGAAGCAGGACGTGCGGAAGCGGCCGTGGGGCAAGATCCGGTGGCAGCTGATCGCGGCGGCGGTCCTCCTCGTCTCGGTCATCATCGGGCTCGTGCGGGTCTTCGTGCTCGGAGACGAGGTGATCGGCACGGTGGTCAACATCGTCTGGGTCGCCTACGATTTCGTCTGCCTCAGCGTGCTCATCGGCGCGGTGCGGTTCCGCGGATTCCAACCGGCCGAGGAGACCGTCGACGAGCACGCACGCTAGCCGCACGAACACCCCCACAACACGAAGGAGAGGCAGACATGGACTTCACGACGGAGAACCTCGGGACCGACATCGCGGTCGTGCGTGGGGAGGGGCGCCTCAACATGGTGTCCGCCGGATCGCTGCGCGAGACGGTGACCGCGGCGATCGCGGCGGGGCGTCGACGCATCGTCGTCGACCTCGGCGCCACGAGCTTCATGGACTCGTCGGGCCTCGGCGCCCTCATCGGGTGCCTGAAGTCCGCGCGGCAGGCCGAGGGCGACTTGCGGATCGCGGCGCCGAACGAGCAGGTCAGCATGGTGCTGAGGCTGTCGAACGTCGATCGCATCCTGCGCAGCTACGACTCGGCCGCCGAGGCCTACGGTGACTGAGCTGACCCGTCAACTCACCACCCCGCCCGACACGGTCGACGACGTGCATGACCTGCTCGAGCGGCTGTGG
>CAKTZW010000416.1 GCA_934636065.1 uncultured Labedella sp. | reverse complement strand
GCATGACGTCGTCGCCCACCTCGGCGGTCTCGCCGATCACGACACCCATGCCGTGATCGATGAAGAACCGTCGGCCGATCGTCGCCCCCGGATGGATCTCCACGCCCGTGAGGAATCGCGCGACCTGCGATCCGAGCCGCGCCGGCAGGCGGAAGCCCGCCCGCCACAGCCGCGCGTTGACCCGGTGCGCCCAGATCGCGTGCAGACCGGAGTAGCCGAGCACGATCTCGAGGCTCGTGCGCGCAGCGGGGTCGTGGACCCGCGCGGCGATGACGTCCTCGCGGAGGCGGGAGAACAGACTCACGCCCGGCTCAATCGGCCAGGTCGGCCCACAGCGGCGTGGAGATGTAGCGCTCGCCCGTGTCGCACACGATCGCGACGATGGTCTTGCCCGCGTTCTCCGGCCGCTTCGCGAGCTCGAGCGCGGCCCACATGATCGCGCCCGAGGAGACGCCCGCGAGGATGCCCTCCTGCGCGGCGAGGTCCTTCGCGACGGCGATCGCGTCGTCGAACGACACGTCGACGACCTCGTCGTAGACCTCGGTGTCGAGCACCTCCGGCACGAAGTTCGCCCCGATGCCCTGGATCTTGTGCGGGCCCGGCTTGCCACCGTTGAGGATGGGGGAGTCGATCGGCTCGACCGCGACGACGTGCACGCCGGGCTTGCGCTCCTTGAGCACTTGGCCGACGCCCGTGATCGTGCCCCCGGTGCCCACGCCGGCCACGAAGATGTCGACGCCGCCGTCGGTGTCGGTCCAGATCTCCTCGGCCGTGGTCTTGCGGTGGACCTCGGCGTTGGCGGCGTTCGCGAACTGCTTCGCCCAGATGGCTCCCGGCGTGGACTCGACGATCTCCTGCGCCTTCTCGACGGCGCCCTTCATGCCGAGCGCCGGCTCGGTGAGGACGAGCTCGGCGCCGAAGGCGCGCAGCAGGACGCGGCGCTCCTGGCTCATCGACGACGGCATCGTCAGGATGACCTTGTATCCGCGCGCTGCACCGACGAGGGCGAGGGCGATACCGGTGTTGCCGCTCGTGCCCTCGACGATCGTGCCGCCCGGCTTCAACTCACCGGATGCCTCGGCGGCGTCGACGATCGCGACGCCCAGCCGGTCCTTGACGCTCGACCCCGGATTGTAGAACTCGAGCTTCGCGAGCACGGTGGCCTCGGTGTCGCTCGCGAGCCGGTTGATGCGGACGAGAGGCGTCTTGCCGAACGCCGCGGTGATGTCGGAGTGGATCGTTCCGGTCATGAGGGTCCTTCGTCGGTGGATGCGTCGATGAGTACAGCGCCCAGCCTAAACCGCGCGCACGAGCAGGCGGGGGGAGATGACGGCGGCGGACTCGGCCGGGCGTTCCGGCTCCCGATTGGCTAGGCTGTCTCTCCGACCCCAGCCCCCTCCGTCGGAACCCCATGACTCCCGCCCCCGAAGCCTCCCTCGCCGCCGTGCGCGCGGCGGCCGTCGAGCGACTCTCCGCCGCCGGCATCCCCACGCCGGACGTCGACGCCGAGCTGCTCATCGGCCACGTCACGGGTCTCGGACGCGGTGAGCTCGCCGCCGCCCTGGTCATGGGGAAGACCCTGTCGGCGCGCGACGCCGCTCACCTCGCCGAGCTCGTCGACCGTCGGGCGGCACGCGAGCCGGTGCAGCACATCACCGGAACGGCCTGGTTCCGGTCGCTGCGCCTATCGGTCGGCCCCGGGGTCTTCGTGCCGCGTCCGGAGACGGAGCTGCTCGTGCAATACGCGATCGACGAGCTCCGCGCCGTGGCCGACCCGAAGCCCGTCGCCGTCGACCTCGGCACCGGTTCGGGTGCGATCGCCCTGTCGATCGCGACGGAGGTGCCGCAGTCGGAGGTGTTCGCCGTCGAGAACTCCGTCGACGCCTTCGTCTGGGCTCGCCAGAACGCCGAGCAGGTGGGAGCGCCGAACGCGACGGTCGTGTTCGACGACATCGCGCACGCGCTGTCCCGGCTCGACGGGACCGTCGCGCTCGTGGTGTCCAACCCGCCGTACGTCCCGGACGCCGCGATCCCGCGCGATCCGGAGGTGCGCCTGCACGACCCGGCGCACGCGCTCTACGGCGGAGCCGACGGCCTGGACGTCGTCCGCGAGGTGTCGGCGACGGCGCGGCGGCTTCTTCGACCCGGAGGCCGTGTGCTCATCGAGCACGGGGAGGTGCAGGGCGAGGCGATCCGCGACCTGCTCGCCGCCGACGGCTGGTCCGCTCCCGCGACGTTCCGCGACCTGACCCAGCGTGACCGCATCACGAGCGCGACCCGCTGAACCGGCCCCCGTCCCTCGACCGCACGTCGCAGAGGGCGCTCACGGCATGCGCCGGTAGAATCGTGCGCGATGTCCCGCGTCTACGACTGCTCCGTCGATTCCCAGCTGCTCACCGGTATGCGCCTCGCCCGCCAGGCGATCGCGCGCGGAGAGCTCGTCGTGATCCCCACGGACACCGTGTACGGGGTCGCGGCCGACGCGTTCACCCCGAAGGCCGTCGCGCGGCTCCTCGACGCCAAGGGGCGGACCCGCTCGCAGCCGCCGCCCGTGCTCGTCCCGGGGATCGCCACGCTCGAGGCGCTCGTGACCGAGATCCCCGACGTCGTACGCGACCTCGTGACCGAGTTCTGGCCGGGCGGACTCACCATCGTCCTGCAGGCGCAGCCGTCGCTCGCGTGGGACCTGGGCGACACCGACGGCACCGTCGCCGTCCGCATGCCCGCGAACCCTCTCGCCCTCGAGCTGCTCGAGGAGACCCGCGCGTTCGCCTTCGACAAGCTCGGCCGCGGCCACGAGCGCCGCGTCGGCTTCCTGGTAGTCCTGCGCCGCGATCACGGCCGGGCAGCCGCGCTTGAAGATGCCGGCCTTCTCGCCCGCGACCGCCGCGAGCGTCGTGCCGAGGTGTTCGGCATGGTCGAGGC
>CAKTZW010000415.1 GCA_934636065.1 uncultured Labedella sp. | reverse complement strand
GCGAGCCGAGGACGAAGGCCGCGGCGACGATCGACCAGACGGCGCGGGCACGAGCGGCCCTTCGATGCTGGCGTGACGTCACGCGCCGGTCCCCGCGGTCATGATGCCAGCCTACTTCGACGCGAGGACCGGCCGGAGGGATCTTCTCAGCTGACGTGCTCTCCGCACGTCCTATGCTCGTCCGATGGAACTCGTCCGGCCCTCCACCGCCGACTTCCGCTCCTTCCAACGATCCATGGGCAAGTGGGACGGTGCGCACCAGGACGGCGCCGGCATCCGCGACTCTCGGGCGGTGACCGACCGGGGAGGCTTCGAGCTCTGGGTCGATCAACTGCTCGACGAGGAGACGAGGCCCGCCAGGGCCGACTTCGTGACGTGCACCTACCTCTGGCTGATCGACCAGGGCGAGTACGTCGGGAGCGTGGCGCTCCGACACGGGCTCAACGACTACCTCTTCTCCGACGGCGGACACATTGGATACGGCGTCCGACCGTCGGCTCGCGGGCGCGGCTTCGCGACGGAGGCGCTGGGTCGGACGCTCTCCGTCGCGCACGATCGGGGCCTCGAGCGGGTCCTGCTGGTCGCCGACGCGGAGAACACGGCGTCGCGACGGACCATCGAGCGCAACGGCGGTCGCTTCGAGAACGAGGTGGAGCACGAGGGCAACATCCTGCAACGCTTCTGGCTCACACCCGCGTGACGGGCGAGCCGGACCGTCAGGTCGCCATTCGGTGGAGGGGATGACGGGAATCGAACCCGCACCATCAGTTTGGAAGACTGAGGCTCTACCATTGAGCTACATCCCCGCGGCTCGGACTCGGTGCCGTCGCGAGCGCCTTGCAAGGCTACTACATCGCCGTGGCCGCCCCGTGCACCCGGGTCCGTCCCGCCCCCGATCTGTCGGCTAGACTGCTGGAGGTCCATCCGCACGACGCCTGCTACGCGAGGTCGTGTGACCACCGGCTCGACGAGCCGGGGCGTAGCTCAGCTTGGCTAGAGCGCCCGCTTTGGGAGCGGGAGGTCGCAGGTTCGAATCCTGTCGCCCCGACCACGACCACCGACTTCGGATCCACCAAACAGGAGAACGTACCAACGTGAAGACCACCGTGGAAAAGCTCAGCCCGACGCGCGTCAAGCTCGCGATCGCCGTGACGCCGGACGAGCTGAAGCCCAGCATCGCCCACGCCTACGAGCACATCGCCGAGCAGGTCAACGTGCCCGGCTTCCGCAAGGGCAAGGTGCCGCCGCCCATCATCGACCAGCGCGTCGGCAAGGGCGCCGTCCTCGAGCACGCCGTCAACGAGGGCCTCGACCGCTTCTACCGTCAGGCCGTCACCGAAGAGGGGATCCGCACTCTCGGTCGTCCGGAGGCGGACATCACCGAGTGGCCGAGCGACAAGGACTTCTCGGGCGACCTGCTCGTCTCGATCGAGGTCGACGTGCGCCCCGAGGTGGAGGTCCCTGCTCTCGACGAGATCACGATCGAGGTCGAGCCGGCCGGCGTGACCGACGCGGACATCGACGAGGAGCTCGAGCGCCTCCGCACGCGCTTCGGAACGCTCGTCACCGTCGACCGTCCCGCGACCTCCGGCGACTTCGCGCAGATCGACCTCATCGCGACGATCAACGGCGAAGAGGTCGACAACGCCTCGGGCATCTCCTACGAGCTCGGTTCCGGTGAGCTCCTCGCCGGGATCGACGATGCCCTCGAGTCCCTGACCGCCGGCGAGACCACGACGTTCTCCTCCGAGCTCCTCGGTGGCGAGCACGCCGGCGAGACGGCCGAGATCACCGTCACGCTCACCGCCGTCAAGGAGCGCGAGCTCCCTGAGGCGGACGACGACTTCGCTCAGATCGCGAGCGAGTTCGACACGATCGCCGAGCTCCGCGACAGCCTGACGGAGCAGGTGGAGCGTCAGAAGACGTTCGGTCAGGGCAACGAGGCGCGCACGAAGCTCATCGACGCGCTCCTCGAGAAGGTCGACGTGCCCGTGCCGCCGAAGCTCATCGAGGACGAGGTGCACCGCCACCTCGAGGGCGAGGGCCGGCTCGAGGACGACACCCACCGCGCGGAGGTCGCCGAGTCGAGCGAGAAGACCTTCAAGACGCAGATCCTCTTCGACCAGATCGCCGAGTCCGAGAACGTCCAGGTCGGCCAGGAAGAGCTCACCTCCTACCTCATCCAGGGCGCCGCGCAGTACGGCATGGAGCCCGGCGAGTTCATCAAGGTGCTCGACGAGAACGGACAGATCCCGCAGATGATGGGGGAGGTCGCCCGGAACAAGGCGATCGCCATCACCCTCGGCAAGGTCTCGGTCGTCGACACCGACGGCAAGCCCGTCGACCTCAGCGGGTTCATCCCGGCCGACGACGACGTGGAGGAGTCGGCAGACTCCGAGAGCGACGACGAGACGTCGGAGGACGCCGCGAAGTAGTACCGACAGCCTCACGGAAAAGGGCCCCCGACGATCGTCGGGGGCCCTTTTCCGTCCGAGTCGGCGCGAGGGTGCGCCCACGGCGAACACGGCGACCGGGCTGCGTTGCACCCGATAAGTTCGATATCGCAAGCGACAACTGAAACGGAGCGCGACATGGCAGAGCCTCTGATGGCCCAGAGTGTATTCGATCGACTTCTGAGGGACCGGATCATCTGGCTGGGCTCCGAGGTGCGGGACGAGAACGCGAACGAGATCTGCGCGAAGATCTTGCTCCTCGCGGCCGAGGACCCGAACAAGGACATCTACCTCTACGTCAACTCGCCCGGTGGATCCATCACGGCGGGTATGGCGATCTACGACACGATGCAGTTCGTGCCCAACGACATCGTGACGGTCGGCATCGGCATGGCCGCGTCGATGGGTCAGCTGCTGCTGACGAGCGGCACCAAGGGCAAGCGCTACATCACCCCGAACGCCCGAGTACTCCTCCACCAGCCTCACGG
>CAKTZW010000414.1 GCA_934636065.1 uncultured Labedella sp. | reverse complement strand
CGTCCTCGTACCAGGAGCGGCCGAGTTCGCCGCCGCCGCGCACGTGCGCGATCGCGAAGCCGGCGCCGCGGTCGAGCAGCGACAGCCGCGAGATCGAGAGCGCGGGATCGATGCTCGACTCGTACGACCCGTAGCCGTAGAGCAGGAACGGTCGCGTGCCGGTGCGGCCGTCCTTCTTCCAGACGAGGGAGATCGGCACGCGCGTACCGTCCTCCGCCGTGGCCCACTCGCGGGCCTGCTCGTACGCGGCCGGGTCGTAGCCGCCGAGCACCTGCTGCTGCTTGAGGAGGGTGCGCTCACCGGTGCGGACGTCGCAGTCGAACACGCTCGACGGCGTCACGAACGAGCCGTAGCCGATCCGCAGGGTCGGCTGGTCCCACTCCGGGTTGCCGCCGAACCCGACGGAGTAGAGCGGCTCGTCGAACGCGAACTCGTCGATCGCGACGTCGGACAGCGTCGTCCCGGGGTCGAGCACTGTCGTGCCGACCTGCGTGAGTCCGTCGCGGCGGTAGGAGAACGCGAGGTGGTGCGCGAAGGCGTCGACGGCCTCCAGTCGCCGCTCGTCGCTGTGGGCGACGACGACGGTCGCGTCGGCCGGACCCGCCCCGGGCTCGTCCGGCGACACCGCGACGAGCTCGAAGTTGGGAGCGCCGCTGTTGTGCAGGACGAGGAGGTACGACTCCCCGCCGATGCGCGCGTGCTCGATCGAGTACTCGACGCCCTCGGTGCGCGGCCAGACGGTGCGGAACGCCGCCGTCGGGTCGGCGGCCGGTGCGATCCGGTACTCGCTCGTCACCGACGAGCCGAGGCCGATGACGAGGTACTCGCCGCTCCGGGTCAGGCCGATCCCACCCCAGAAGCGCTCGTCGTCCTCGTGGTGCACGACGACGTCGTCCTCGACGGGCGTGCCCACCTCGTGCCGCCAGATCGTGTCGGGTCGCCACGCCTCGTCGACGGTGGAGTAGAAGACGAAGCGGCCGTCGGGGGAGAAGATCGCGCCGGAGAACGTCCCGGGGATGCTGTCGGCCAGCTCCTCGCCCGTCGCCAGCTCGCGGATCCGCAGGAGGTAGCGTTCGTCGCCCTCCGTGTCCACGCCGTACAGCAGTCGGGTGCCGTCACGCGACACGTCGAAGCTGCCGATCCGGAAGAACTCGTGGCCCGCCGACTCGACGTTGCCGTCGAGGAGGACCTCCTCGCCCGGGACCTCCGTCTCGGCGTCGAGCTGCGGCGGCGCCCAGTCGTCCGGCGACGCGATGGGCGCGCGGCAGTGCACGCCGTACTCCTTGCCCTCGAAGCTGCGCGAGTAGTACCTGAAGTCGCCTTCGCGGACCGGCACCGAGAGGTCGGTCTCGAGCGTGCGTGCCTTGATCTCCTCGAAGATCCGTCCACGGAGCCCCTCGAGATGCGCCGTACTCGCGTCGGTGAAGTCGTTCTCCTCCGTGAGGTGCGCGACGACCTCCGGCGATTCCTTGTCCCGGAGCCACTCGTACGGGTCCGCGAACTCGTCGCCGTGGTGGGTGCGGAGGGTCGGTCGCTTCGCCGCCACGGGCGGTTCAGGGTAGGTCATGTTTCCAACGCTAACCCGCTCCGGCGTAGGGTCGGAACATGACTGCGATTCCCGGCGTCCGACTGAACGACGGCCACGAATTCCCCTCCATCGGCTTCGGCACCTATCCCTTGAGGGGCGAGGACGGCGTCGGTGCCATCCGCTCGGCCCTCGACAGCGGCTACCGCCTCATCGACACCGCCGTGAACTACGAGAACGAGGAGGAGGTCGGCGAGGCCCTCCGCTCCTCCGGCGTGCCGCGGGACGAGGTGCAGATCACGACGAAGGTGCCGGGTCGCGACCACGGCTACGACGAGACCATCGCCTCCCTCTCGGGATCGCTCGAGCGCCTCGGCGTCGACCATGTCGACCTCTACCTCATCCACTGGCCGAACCCGTCGGTCGACCGCTACGTGGACACGTGGCGGGCCATGATCGAGTTGCGCTCGCGCGGCCTCGCGCGCTCGATCGGCGTCTCGAACTTCACGCGGGAGTACCTCACCCGGCTCGCGGACGAGACCGGCGTCGTGCCCGCCGTCAACCAGATCGAGCTGCACCCCTACTTCCCGCAGGCCGACCTGCTGGAGTTCCACGAGGAGCAGGGCATCCTCACGGAGGCGTGGAGTCCTCTCGGCAAGGCGGCGAAGCCGCACGAGAACACCGTCGTCACGACGATCGCCGAGAAGTACGGCGTCACGCCCGGTCAGGTCGTGCTGCGGTGGCACGTCGAGCGCGGGGTCATCGCGATCCCGAAGTCCGCGACGCCCTCGCGTCAGCAGGAGAACCTCGACGTCTTCGGTTTCGAGCTGAGCCCCGACGACGTCCAGGCCATCACGGCCCTCGGCCGCCCGGACGGACGCCTGTTCGGCGGCGACCCGACCACCCACGAGGAGATGTGAGCGCGCGGCGATGAGTCGCCGCCATCCCGACGTCGTCGTCTGCTACCTCCTGCGGCCGGGCACGACCGGCGAGGAGGTGCTCATCGGCCGCAAGCTGACAGGGCTGGGAGCGGGCCGCGCCGTGGCCCCGGGCGGGAAGATCCTGCCCGGCGAGGCGATCGAGGATGCCGTCGTCCGGGAGGTCGCCGAGGAGACGGGCATCGCCGTCGACCGCGGGGGGCTCGAGCCGCGCGGGGTCATCGACTACGTCTTCCCGACCCGGCCGGAGTGGTCGCAGCGTTCGTTCGTCTTCGTCTGCCGCACGTTCTCGGGTCCCGGCGATCCCTCCGAGGAGCTCGTACCCGAATGGTGGCCTGTGCTCGACCCGCCGCTCGAGAGGATGTGGGACGACGCGCGGTCCTGGCTCCCCGGGGTGCTCGCGGGTGGGACGGTCGAGGCGAGCTTCACGTTCGGGCCGGACCTTGCGACCGTCGTCGCGACCGATCACCCCGGTCCGCGGGAGGGT
>CAKTZW010000413.1 GCA_934636065.1 uncultured Labedella sp. | reverse complement strand
CCACTCGCCCGGGCGATCGTCGAGGCGCTCCACGCGGCGGGAATGCCGGAGGCGATCACCTTCGAGGCGGTGGAGTTCGCCGCCAACGTCGTGATGTTCGTGCCGTTCGGTCTGTTCCTGGCGCTCAGCATGCCCCGCTGGATGTGGGCATGGGCCGTCGTCGTCGGCCTCGCCTTCACCCTCGGCATCGAGTTCCTGCAGTCGACCTTCCTGCCTGAGCGCTTCGCCTCGACCTCGGACCTCGTCGCGAACACCGCTGGAGCGCTCATCGGCGGCGTCCTCTCCCTCCTCGCCCGTCGTGGAGCGCGGCGGCGACCCGAGGCCGCGTGAGGGCGCGGACCGTCGCCGTCCGCGTCCTCGCGACACTCGCCCTGGTCGCGGTCTTCGCGATCGGCTACTGGCCCGTCCCCGTCGATCGCGGGATGCGCAGCGCGCTCGGGGCGGTCCTCGACCGACTCGCCGCGGCCGGCGCGCCGAGCTGGGTCGACTACGCCCACCTCGAGTTCGCCGCGAACATCGCGCTGTTCGTCCCGCTGGGGGTGCTCATCGCCGTGCTCCTCCCCCGCTGGGAGTGGTGGCTCGCTCCGATCATCGGTCTCGCGCTGTCGCTCGCGGTCGAATTCGGGCAGGCGCTCCTGCTGCCGGAGCGGTTCGCGACCCCCCTCGACGTGCTCGCGAACACGACAGGAGCGACGATCGGCGCCCTCGTCGTGACCGCCGTCCGGCAGGCCGCGCGCGCGGTGGCCCGCCGCCGCACCGAGCAGTGGCTGCGGACCCGCGTCAGGACGCGGGGTGAGCGCCGATGAGGCCGCCGGACTCCTCGAGGTAGCAGTTCCCGCACAGCGACTCGTACGTGACCTCCTCGCCGTCGATGGCGACCTGGTCACCGTCGAACACGAAGCGATCGCCGACCTTGCGGCCGTTGAAAAGGGCCTTCCGTCCGCACCGACAGATCGTCTTGAGCTCCTCGAGCGTGTGGGCGACTTCGAGGAGCCGGCGCGAACCGGGGAAGGCCTCGGTCAGGAAGTCCGTCCGGATGCCGTAGGCGAGCACCGGGACGCCCTCCAGGAGCGCGACGCGCAGGAGCCCGTCGACCTGGCCACTCGCGAGGAACTGCGCCTCGTCCACCAGGAGGCAGCTGACGTCGACCCCGTCACGCGCGAGGGACTCCGCGCGGTGCCGCCGGAACTGCTCGAACGTGTCGTCGCCCGGCTCGATCACGTAGTCGACGGCGCGGGTGACGCCGAGACGGGACTCGATGGACCGGTCGCCCTTGGTGTCGACGGCGGGCTTCGCGAGCAGCACGCGTTGGCCGCGCTCCTCGTAGTTGTACGCCGCCTGGAGGAGCGCGGTGCTCTTGCCCGAGTTCATGGCCCCGTAGCGGAAGTACAGCTTGGCCATGACGTCAGCGAGCGATCCCGAGCACTCGCGCCGAGCGCGAGAGCACGGCGTCGGCGAGCTCCGGCTTGTCGTTGAGAGTCGTCCCGAAGCTCGGAATCATCGCCTTGAGGGCGCCCTCCCACTCGTCCGTCTTGCCGGGGAAGCAGGTGCGGAGGACGTCGAGCATGATCGGCACCGCCGTGGAAGCGCCCGGGGAGGCGCCGAGCAGACCCGCGATCGTGCCGTCGCCCGCCGCGATGACCTCGGTGCCGAACTGCAGCACTCCGCCCTTCTTCGGGTCCTTCTTCATCACCTGGGCGCGCTGGCCGGCGGTGATGAGCTCCCAGTCCGACCCGTCCGCCGTCGGCATGAACGCGCGCAGCGACGCGACCTTCTTCTTCCTCGACGCGAGCAGCTCGCCGATGAGATACGTCAACAGACTCGGGTTGTCGCGCGCGACCGAGAGCATCGGCCACAGGTTCTTCGGGCGCACCTGGGTGACGAGGTCGAGGATCGAGCCGTTCTTGAGGAACTTGGGGCTGAATCCGGCGTAGGGACCGAACAGCAGACTCGGCTTCCCGTCGACGACGCGGGTGTCGAGGTGCGGAACCGACATCGGCGGGGCGCCGACCGCGGCCTGGCTGTAGACCTTCGCCTGGTGCTTCGCGACGATCGCCGGGTCGTCGGTGCGCAGGAACTGCCCGGAGATCGGGAACACCCCGTAGCCGTCGATCTCGGGGATCCCTGCCTTCTGCAGGAGCTTCAGGGCCCACCCGCCGGCTCCCACGAAGACGAAGCGCGCGTCGATGGAGCCGGGGGCACGCCCCACCGTTCGGCGGTATCCGATCCGCCACGTTCCGTCCGGCCGCTTCTTGAGGCTGCGCACCTCGTGGTTGAGGCGGAGCTTCGCGCCGGAACGGATGGCGCCGGAGAACAGCTGCCGCGTGAGGGCACCGAAGTCGACGTCGGTTCCCGCCTCGACGCGCGTCGCCGCGAAGGGCGTGCCGGTGCGCCGACCCATCATGAGGAGGGGCGCCCACCGGGCGATGCGCCGGCTGTCGTCGGAGAACTCCATCCCGGCGAAGAGCGGCTGGTCCTTGAGGGCGTCGTAGCGGTTGCGGAGGTACGTGACGTCGTGCTCGCCCGTCACGAACGTCATGTGGGGCACGGTGTTGATGAAGCTCGACGGATCGGTGAGAGCGCCCGTCTCCACGAGGTGGCTCCAGTACTGCCGGCTCTGCTGGAACTGCTCGTTGATCCCGATCGCCTTCGACGGATCGACGGAGCCGTCCTTGCCCTCCGGCATGTAGTTGAGCTCGCACAGCGCTGCGTGTCCCGTGCCCGCGTTGTTCCAGGGATTGGAGCTCTCCTGGGCCACGTCGCCCAAGCGCTCGAAGATCTCGACGGTCCAGTCGGGTTCGAGCTGCGAGATGAGGGATGCGAGAGTCGCGCTCATGATGCCGCCACCGATGAGGACGACATCCACCGGTTCAGAAGACGTCATGACCTCTAGTTTAGGTGGCCGCGACGGCCGGAGCCGCGGTGAGGACGCCCCCTCCGTACGGCGGCGC
>CAKTZW010000412.1 GCA_934636065.1 uncultured Labedella sp. | reverse complement strand
CTGGTCAGCTGGGGTGGTCTCGACGACCGGTGATCGGGATGGGAGGAGCGGGGGCGAGACTCGACCCGCTCGGATCGTTGAAACGCTTCGACGATCGCTGGAGCCACCATACGTGACGATCCGAGCCGGCACAATACATAAGTAGATCGTGACAACAAACGTGGTCGCGGTAGCGTGGCGAGCGGTTCGACACGAAGGGAACCGGCACATGTACACCGACCTCACCGGCGAGGCACTGCTCGGCTTCACCTCCGACGTCCCCCTGCCCGACGACTTCGATGCGTTCTGGGCGGAGACCGTCTCGCGCGCTCGGGAGGCGGCCGCTCCGCCCGTCGTGGAGCGCGTCGACGCCGGGCTCGCGACCATCGACGTGTACGACGTCACCTTCTCGGGCTTCGACGGCCAGCCCGTCCGCGCCTGGTTGCGCGTCCCGGCCGGGGCGACGGGCCCCCTGCCCACCGTCGTCGAGTTCATCGGCTACGGAGGCGGTCGGGGTCGACCGACCGAGAACCTCTTCTGGGCGTCGGCGGGCTTCGCGCACCTGTACATGGACACCCGCGGGCAGGGCTCGACGTGGAGCCGCGGCGACACCGCCGATCCCGTCGGCGCCGGCCCGCACTACCCCGGGTTCCTGACCCGCGGGATCGAGAGCCGCGAATCGCTCTACTACGTCCGCCTCATCACCGACGCCGTGCGAGCGGTCGACACCGTCCGTGAACTGCCGGTGGCGGACCCCGAGCACGTCTTCGTCTTCGGCGTGAGCCAGGGCGGTGGCCTCGCGATCGCGGCAGCCGCGCTGCACGAGGGCGTCGCGGCGGCCGCGCCGTGCGTGCCGTTCCTCTGCGACATCGAACGCGCTGCCGGCATCACGAACGCCTACCCGTACAAGGAGATCGCGGACTACCTCGCCGTGCACCGCGACGCCGGTGAGTCCGCCCTCCGCGTGCTCTCCTACGTCGACGGCGTGAACTTCGCCCGCCGCGCGACGGCGCCCGCGCGCTTCTCGGCCGCCCTCATGGACCCGATCTGCCCGCCGAGCACCGTCACCGCGACGCGCAACGCATGGGCCGGACCCTCGGACCTCTCCGTCTGGCGGTTCAACGGACACGAGGGTGGCGCGATCCTCGACCTCGAGGAGGCCGCGGCGTTCGTCCGCTCGCTCGGCTGAGCGCGGGAGGGACATCTCCGGCCCGATGCGTCGATCGCTGGTGTCGCGGCGTTACCGCCGAGGAACTTGCGTGGCGCCGAAGGTCGGCGGACATTGCGGGCTGTCGAGAAGCTGATCGACGCGGGCGGAGACGGTGCGCGCGTACCCTCTTCCCCATGGCGATAACGGATACGCACCTATTTCGTGGGTACGACGGCGTGCTAGTGGACAAGCTTCTCGCGAGCTGTCTTCTGGAGGAGGGTTATGAAGGCAGACCCCTTATTGAGTCGTTGCTGCGAGCGATCAGAAGCGGTCGCCCACGGTCGGAGTACGTCTGGCCGTCCGAGGCCGATCACCTACTTGCCGAGGCCGTTTCACGTTGCAGTAGCGATGAAACGGCGGCTAGATCGCTGCTCCTCGACGTCTCTGCTCTGATCGAGGGCAAGAAGAGCAGTCTTCAGATCGCCCGCGAGCGCGGTCCGATGCGTGACGTGGGCGTCCCGAACTCTATCGAGCTAGCCGAGTTCCGAACGTCGAATAGTTTCAGCGAAGCCAAAGAGCTGTTCAAGCAACATATGACCGACAAGGAACCGCTCGAGGTGGTTATACGCGGCCATCTCTGGGTAGAAGCAAGCGTGATCCGCTTGATCGATCGCGCGCTCCGGGTGCCGTCGGCTCTCGAAGATGCCCGGCTCTCGTTCGCTCAACGGGTCCAACTGGCCCGCGCACTTGGAGCTGTCTCGGACGAGGAAGCTCGCGTCATCAGCAAACTGAACCGGATTCGCAACCGAGTCGCTCATACCTTGGGGGCAGACATCACAGAAACGGATCAGCGTGAATTGCTCCAGCAGGCTAGCCCGGATTTGCTATACATAGCCGGAGCCAGTAACGAAGACGTGTTTCCACTCGGTCTGGAGAAACTGATCTCCGCGATTGTGATCGTCCTCCACGGGTACGCAGACGAAATTGACGCGCAATCCCGATACACCGAATTCTTGCACGCCCGCGTGCAAGCAGTGCTTGGACCTTAGGGCCGGTTTGAGCCTCAGAGATAAGTAGCGCTCGCGCGCGCGGACGCGTGGTTCACGGCCCCACGGCTCGGCTCCGCACTCTCGCAAACACCGGTTCCGCCGAAGGAATCCGACGAGTGCTGAGGCGACTCGTCGTTCAAGGCATCGTCGAAATGCAAGCCGCGGGGAAGGCTTTCCTGTACCGCTCAATCGCAAACATCTTGCCGCGCGCGCCATCCTCGAGCTCGCCATGCTCGATTCCTTGTTCGTCGAGCGCAACAGGGAATCGATCGAGCAGTTCCACACCAAGCCCTCTACGCATTCCTGTTCGGTTCAGCCGCGCGGGGAACGATGAGGCGGGACAGCGACATCGAGATCGTCCTCGTCCATGACGGAAGGTCCGCGGATGACCGTTGTGAGAGCGACGTCCAGTCGTTTCGAGACAAGGTTCATCGGTGGACAGGCAACCATCCTCTGGTGATCATCTACCGCCGAGCTGAGATACCCGGCACGCGCGACACTGAACCCGTCCTGGCCGATCACCGTCGAGGGCGTGGTGCTCGCCGGAAGCGCATCCCGATTCTAAAGGGACATCAGTCCGCAATGAGTCCGCGAGAGCTGCTAGTACCCCTCGAGCGACTTCTCGCGATGAAATAGAAGGCCCGTTATGCACACCGACCGGCGAGCTCAGACGTCATCTCGAAGGCGCGACGTGCGCACGAGACGCTTCTCGCCAGGGCGGGCGAGGTCGGAAGCGGTTGACCGAGAGGGCTCCCGCGATCATCGTGCACTAGGC
>CAKTZW010000411.1 GCA_934636065.1 uncultured Labedella sp. | reverse complement strand
GGCGTAGTCGGCCGCCGCCTGTCCCACGATCCGCCCGAACACGAGGAGCTCGATGAGCGAGTTCCCGCCCAGCCGGTTCGCGCCGTGCAGCCCGCTGGAGGCCTCGCCGATCGCGTAGAGCCCGGTGACGTCGGTGGCGTGGTCCTCTGCGACGATGCGGGCGGCCTGCGCGAGCAGATCGGCGGCCACGGCCTCGTCGGTCGCGGCGACCGACTCCTGGAAGAGCGACTGCACCTCCGGGTTGTCATAGCCGAAATAGTATTCGGGGTTCGCCCAGTTGCCGAAGTCGCGCGCCTCGAGGTGGTTCACGAAGCTCAGGTCGAAGTCCTTGTTCGTGTACACGTCCTCGAGCCAGGCTCCGAATTCGACCGAGTCGACCGTGAGCGTCACGCCGACGTCCTTGAACTGCGAGACGAGCAGGTTCGAGATGTTCGTGCTGTAGATGTTCGGGATCGTGAGAGTGAGGGCGAGGTCGCTCTGGCCGGCCTCGACGAGGAGCTGCCGCGCACGGTCCGGGTCGAACGGCCGCACGTCGGTGAGGTCCTCGTAGCCCGGGTCGAGCTCGGGGATGGGTCCGCCCTGCTCGACACCGGCGCCGCCGATCGCGGCGATGATCGCCTCGTGGTCGATCGCGAGCCGGAGTGCCTCGCGCACCCGCACGTCGTCGAGCGGCGCGCGCTGGTTGTTGAAGGCGAGCGTGTACTTGTCGGTCGTGCGCCCCTCGGTGATCGAGAGTCCGTCGGCCTCCTCGATCTGCTGGCGCAGGTTGGCGTCGACGGGCGTGAGCACGTCGATGTCGCCCGCGACGATCGCGTTGACGCCGGCCGTCGCGTCGGGGACGTACTGGAAGACGACCTCGGACACCTGAGCCGTCTCGCCCCAGTAGTCGTCGAAGCGCTCGAGCGAGATGCTCGACCCCTGACGCCACCGCTCGAGGGTGAACGGACCCGTGCCGTTGGCTCCCGTCGAGAGGTCGGTGTCGTCGTCCTCCTCGAACACGAGGCCTCCGCGGCCCGTCAGGTTCCACAGGAGGTTCGAGTCGGGAGAGGAGAGCGAGATGACGACGGTGTCGTCCCCCTCGGCGGCGATGGAGGAGACGTTCGCGAACGCCGCGTGGTCGAGCAGCGCCTCGTCGTCCTTCACCTGGGTGAGCGACCACACGACGTCGTCCACCGTGAGCTCGTCGCCCGAGTGGAAGGTGATGCCCTCGTTGAGGGTGAACGTGTAGGTGAGGCCGTCCTCGCTCACCTCGTGGCTTGACGCGATCGTGTCGACGATCTCGCCGTCCGGGGTGCGCGACACGAGTCCCTCGTAGACGTTGTCGATGAGGACCTGCTCGAGCGCGGCGCCGGACGTGCGGCGGATGTCGAGGTTCTCGGGCTCGAGCACGAGTCCGATGGTCACCGTGGAGTCGTCGCCGCCCCCGTTCGGGTCGGTGTCGCCGCCCGACGTGCACGAGCTGAGGGCGAGGGCCGCGACGAGCGCGAGCCCGACGACGGCGTTCCGGCGGATGCGGGACATGTCGGACGATTTCCTTTCGAGGGACGACGGGCCGGGGAAAAGCGTACCCGGCATCGGGTCACGCGCTGTACGCGTCGGAGGACGGGTCGGACGACGGGGAGTCGGGCGACCGGGTGGAGCGGGTCAGCGCCGAGGTGATCGCCTCGGCGAGGGCGATCGGAGCGTCCTCCTGCAGGTTGTGCCTGCCCTCGATCGTCACGGAACGAGAACCCGGAACGCGCGCGAGGAATTCCGCCTCGAGCTCTTCGGTGAGGAACCCCCGGGTCGCACGCACGAGGAGGACGGGGACGGTGAGGCGTTCGAACGCGCCCCAGAGCGCCGACTTGTCGGCGTCGAAGAGCGGAGCGACGCCGCCGCGCAGGTTCGCGAGGTGGTGCCGGAAGATGAAGCCGCCCTCGACGGGCTTCGAGTTCAGGAAGACGCCACGGGCGAGGGCGTCGCGATCGGAGCCGATGCCGTACTCGACGGCCCGCTCCACGATCTCCTCCCGCGAGGCGTACACCTCGGGGCCGGCGAGGAAGTCGCGGACCGCAGCAGCGCCCGTCGACGTGTCGACGCTCGGGGTGATGTCCACGACGACGAGCCCGCACACCGTCCCGGGGTTCGTGGCGGCGAGAGCCGCGGCGGTGAGCCCCCCGAGGGACTGTCCGACGACCAGCTGGCAGTCGGCGCCGTTGTGTTCGAGCACGGCGAAGACCGCGGCGGCGTTCGTCTCGGCCCGGTAGTCGACGTCGTCCCGCCAGTCGGAGTGGCCGTGACCGGGGAGATCGATCGCGAGCGCCGGGCGACCGAGCGCGAGAACCGTTGCGTCCCAGGTGTGCGCGTTGAGGCCCGCTCCGTGAAGGAAGGTGACCTCGGGGCCTCCTGTGCCCCACTCGATCGCACTCACGGTGCGGCCGTCGCGGTCGGTCACGTCCGCGCGGCGGTGCGCCGGGACGGGGGCCGCTCCGCCCGAGCCGCGAGCGACGGCGAGGTCGCGCGCCTGCGCCTCGAGGTAGCGGAACTCGTCGGCGGTGTCGACCTCGTCCATCGGTACCCTCGATTTCCGTACTCAGTACAGTTTCTCCTGCGGTCTGGGTCCAGTCTGGCGCATCGGGGGAGCGCCGGGGACCGGGGCAGCCGGATCGTGACGATCGGTGACGGCCGGACACGGCGACGAACCGGTCGGAACGGAGCTCCGGAACGGGTTCCCGAGTAGGTTAGGCATGCCTATACTGAAGGTGCCATGTCGACCCCCTCCCGCGAGTCCACCCGACGCCGCTCCGCCGCAGCCGAGAGCCGTCGACTCGCCCCCTTCCTCCTCGCGACCGACGAGTCGGCGATCGCCGAGCTCGAGGCGATGATCGCCTCCTTGCCGTTGTGCGCGAGCGGTCGCGTCTTCATCGAGGTCCCCACTCCCGACGACATCGGCATCGTGACCGTCCCCTCGCGGATGACCGTGACG
>CAKTZW010000410.1 GCA_934636065.1 uncultured Labedella sp. | reverse complement strand
AGACGAGCCCGAGCGTGCCGACGCCGAGCGCGGTGAAGAAGAAGACCCTCGAGACCTCGGCCTGCACGGCGAAGAGCAGGATGCCGAGGACGGCGAAGGCGACGACGCTCGCGTTCGTGACGCGCTTGTACTCGCTCGCGCCGATGCCGATGACGCGGATGTCTCGGGTGCGGTGGGCGCCGAGCGCCGCGATCCACACGGTGAGGATGATGGCCGAGGCGGCAGCGTAGGTCACGACCCAGGCGGAGTGCGGCGCGACGGGTTCGAACACGGAACGCACGAGGTAGGCGAGGCCGAGCGCGGAGGCGATGACGATGACGTCGTTCGCGAGCAGTCGCACCCGGTGCGAGTGCGCCCACTGGCGCTCCGACGTGGTGGCGAGTCCGCGGCGCGTGATCCACGTGGTGGGGAGGAAGCGGCCCAGGTCGTCGGCGGGAAGATGGTGCTTGAGCTCCGTCATGCCAGGTCCTTCCAAGAAACGTCGCGGAACGCGAGTTCCCCGTGTCCGAAAATGAGTGATTGCATGGTCGTAGACCCCCTCTGTCACGACGGCATCGGATGGCCTCCCGACCACTCCGGTTCGGGTCGGGAGTGGGCGGGAGGCGTCCGGGTTTCGGAATGTGAGGTGCCCTCAATTCCGTAATCTGAGATTAGCTCAGATACCCGGAGCGGCACAGAGATCTCCCCACCCCCATTGCGGGGGGTGAGGATATCTCATGTTCGGATCGGTACCGTCCCGGGGACTTCCGTCGCAAGGGATCGCCGCGTCGGGAGGGGCGTCGCTAGCGTGATCGCATGACGTTCAACGAAGGCGCGGACATCCGCGGAGGCAAGGTGTCGCGGCGGCGCGGACGCAACGCGGGGATCGCCGCAGGAGGAGGAGGGATCCTCGCGCTCGCGGTCGTGCTGCTCGGTCCTCTCTTCGGCATCAACATCGATCCCTCCGCCCTGCTGGGCGGCGGCACCGGCGGCGGTTCCGGCGCGACCGACACCGTGCTCGAGCAGTGCCTCACCGGTGAGGATGCGAACGAGCAGCTCGACTGTCGCATGCAGGCTGCGGCCACCTCGCTCGATGTCTACTGGTCTGGCGAGGTCGAGGGGTACCCGCAGCCGGAGCTCATCCTCTTCTCGCAGGCGGTGGACACGGGGTGCGGCGCCGCGACGAGTGCCGTCGGACCGTTCTACTGCCCACCCGATCAGACGGTCTACATCGACACGAGCTTCTTCGAGGAGCTCCGCACGCGGTTCGGGGCCTCGGGCGGCTCGCTCGCGCAGTTGTACGTCGTCGCCCACGAGTGGGGGCATCACATCCAGAACGTCACGGGCACGATGGACGGGCTGGACATGAGCCAGACGGGGCCGGAGTCGAACGGCGTCAGGCTCGAGCTGCAGGCCGACTGCTACGCCGGCGCGTGGGTCCGGGCGGCGCAGGAGACGACGGACGCCGACGGCGACGTGTTCCTCGAGCCGGTGACGCGGTCGCAGATCGCGGACGCGCTGAGCGCCGCCGAGGCCGTCGGCGACGACCATATCCAGGAAGCCGCGGGGGCGGGGGTCAACCCGGAGACGTGGACGCACGGCGCGAGCGAACAGCGCCAGGACTGGTTCACGACGGGACTGGAGGAGGGCCCGAGGGCCTGCGACACGTTCTCGGCCGCGAGCCTCTGACCGCCGCGTCCGCGTAACCACCCCTGAAGCGCCGGGCCCCGACGGGTCCGGCGCTCCGTCGTGTCGGCCCGACGCGCGGACCGACGACCGGACCAAGAGGTGTCGTTGACGATAATGTGCGGCGCACACTATCGTGTCCACTGTGGATGACATCGCCGCTCAGCACCTCCAGGAACTCCGTCGCGGGACCGTCGTCCTCGCGTGCCTCGTCACCCTCGAACGCCCCGGATACGGCTACGCGCTGCTCGAGACGCTGGCCGAAGCGGGCTTCGCGGTCGACGCCAACACGCTCTACCCGCTGTTGCGACGGCTGGAACGACAGGGACTGCTCGCGAGCGAATGGAACACCGACGACGCTCGGCCCCGGAAGTTCTACCGGACCTCGCCGAGCGGTCGCGAGCTCGCGAGCATTCTTCGGCAGGACTGGGACGCCCTGCACACCGCCATCACCGACCTCACCGAAGGAGAGCCGTCATGAGTTCGCTCACGGACCGCTACGTCGCCGCCACCGTCCGCAGCCTGCCGGAATCGCAACGAGCCGACGTCGAGCGGGAACTGCGGGCATCGATCGAGGACGACATCGAGGCCCGCGTCGACGCCGGCGCCCGGTTCGACGGTGCCGAGCGCACGGTGCTCACGGGACTCGGCGACCCGGCCGGACTCGCCGCACGCTACGCCGAGCGACCGCTCTTCCTCATCCGACCCACCAACTTCCTGTTCTATCGCCGATCGGTGGTCGCGCTCGTCTCCATCCTCGCGCCGCTCGCCGCGATCGGCGTCGGCCTCGCGAACGCGATCGCGGGCGAGCCCGTCGGCACGGTCATCGCCGGCGCGGTCACGACGGCGCTCTCCGCCGCCATGCAGATCGCGTTCTGGGTCACCCTCGTCTTCGCGATCCTCGACTGGACGGGGTCGTCACGCGGCGGTCCGCTCGTGCGGTGGACCGTCGACATGCTGCCGGACATGCCCGAGCGGCGGGCTCAGCGCGGCGACCTGATCGCGTCGTTCGTCTTCCTCGCGCTCGCGATCGCCTTCCTCGTCTACCAGCAGTTCCTCCCCGTCGCCCTCAACGCGGACGGCGCAGTCCGCGAACCGCTGTTCGACCCGGAGTTGTGGCGGTTCTGGCTGCCCTACTTCGTCGGCACCGCGATCGCCGAGATGGTGTTCGTGCTCGCGAAGTACCGCGTGGGCGGGTGGACGTGGCCGCTCGCCGCGATCAATCTCGTGATCGCGTTCGCCGCGGCCGTCCCGTTCGCCCTGCTCGCGCTGGGCGGGCACCTGTACAACCCCGACTTCCTCGCGGCGTTCCCC
>CAKTZW010000409.1 GCA_934636065.1 uncultured Labedella sp. | reverse complement strand
GCCTCGAGTACATGCACATCCAGGATCCGGCTCAGCGGAAGTGGATCCAGAGCAAGGTCGAGCGCCCCTACGCGAAGCCGACGCACGACGAGCAGCTCCGCATCCTCGGCAAGCTCAACGAGGCCGAGGCCTTCGAGACCTTCCTGCAGACGAAGTACGTCGGACAGAAGCGGTTCAGCCTCGAGGGCGGCGAGTCGACGATCGCGTGCCTCGACGCCATCCTGCAGGGCGCAGCTGTCGCGGGACTCGACGGCGCCGCGATCGGCATGGCCCACCGCGGACGGCTCAACGTCCTCACGAACATCGCCGGCAAGACGTACGGCCAGATCTTCCAGGAGTTCGAGGGCACGCAGGACAAGAAGTCCCAGGGCTCCGGCGACGTCAAGTACCACCTCGGCACCGAGGGCACCTTCCGCGCCGCGGACGGCACCGAGCTTCCCGTCTACCTCGCCGCCAACCCGTCGCACCTCGAGGCCGTCGACGGCGTGCTCGAGGGCATCGTCCGTGCCAAGCAGGACCGCAAGCCGATCGGCACGTACTCGACGCTCCCGATCCTCGTGCACGGAGACGCGGCCATGGCCGGGCAGGGCATCGTGCTCGAGACGATGCAGCTCTCCCAGACGCGCGGGTACCGCACCGGCGGCACGATCCACATCGTCGTGAACAACCAGGTGGGCTTTACGACACCGGAGCGCGACGGCCGCAGCTCGGTCTACGCGACGGACGTGGCCAAGACCGTCCAGGCGCCGATCTGGCACGTGAACGGCGACGATCCGGAAGCGGTCGTGCGCGTCGCGGAACTGGCCTTCCAGTACCGCCAGGAGTTCAACAAGGACGTGGTCATCGACCTCGTCTGCTACCGGCGGCGCGGCCACAACGAGGGCGACGACCCCTCGATGACGCAGCCGCTCATGTACAGCCTGATCGAGCAGAAGCGCTCGGTCCGCAAGCTCTACACCGAGGCGCTCGTCGGCCGCGGCGACATCAGCGAGGAGGAGTACGAGGCCGCGCACCGCGACTTCCAGGACCGCCTCGAGCGCGCCTTCATGGAGACGCACGCCGCTCAGACGGCGTCGACGCCGATCATCTCCCCCACCGTGGACGAGGAGGGCTACTCCGGCGAGCCGGAGTCCACGGCGGTCTCGGCGAGCGTGATCGAGCTCGTGGGCAACGCGTTCGAGAACAAGCCGGAGGGCTTCACGGTCCACCCGAAGCTCGACCAGCTCCTCAAGCGCCGCCAGGAGATGAGCCGCAACGGCGGGATCGACTGGGCGTTCGGCGAGCTGCTCGCGCTCGGCTCCCTCCTCGTCGAGGGCACGCCCGTGCGCATGAGCGGGCAGGACTCACGTCGCGGGACGTTCGTGCAGCGCCACGCCGTGCTCCACGACCGGGTCAACGGCCAGGAGTGGCTGCCGCTCGTCAACCTCCACGAGAACCAGGCGCGGTTCTGGATCTACGACTCGATCCTGTCCGAGTACGCGGTCATGGGCTTCGAGTACGGCTACTCGGTGGAGCGTCCGGACGCCCTCGTGCTGTGGGAGGCGCAGTTCGGCGACTTCGTCAACGGGGCCCAGACGATCGTCGACGAGTTCATCTCGAGCGCCGAGCAGAAGTGGGGGCAGCGTTCGAGCGTCGTGCTGCTGCTTCCGCACGGCTACGAGGGCCAAGGACCCGACCACTCGTCGGCGCGCATCGAGCGTTTCCTCCAGCTCTGCGCCGAGAACAACATGACGGTCGCACGGCCGTCGACGCCCGCGTCCTACTTCCACCTGCTGCGCCGCCAGGCGTACGCGCTCCCACGACGGCCGCTCGTCGTCTTCACGCCGAAGGCGATGCTGCGTCTGCGCGGGGCGACCTCCGACGTCGCCGACTTCACGGCCGGTCGTTTCCAGCCCGTGCTCGACGACACCCGCGGGGTCGACGCCTCGGCCGTCACGCGCGTGCTGCTCCACGCCGGGAAGGTGCACTGGGACCTCCGCGCGGAGCTCGACAAGAACGCCGACGACAGCATCGCACTCGTGCGGCTCGAGCAGTACTACCCGTTCCCGGGCGAGGAGCTCCGCTCCGTGCTGGAGCGCTACCCGTCCGCCGAGGTCGTGTGGGTGCAGGACGAGCCGGAGAACCAGGGCGCCTGGCCGTTCGTCTCGCTCGAGTTCCCGAAGGCCATCGGTCGCGGCATCTCGAGCGTCACGCGACCGGCGTCCGCCTCCCCCGCCGCGGGATCGGCGAAGCGTCACGCGGCCGAGCAGAGCGACATCATCCGCCGGGCCCTCGAGCACTAGTCGGGAGCGCCCACCACGACTGAGGCCCGCACCGGATCGGTGCGGGCCTCAGTCGTGGTCGAACGGGTGATCAGACCGACGGGACGGGCTGCGTCTCGTGGTCGGACTTCACGGCGCGCAGCCGTTCGAGGACGTGCGCCTTGAGGTCGGCGGGAGCCGTCTCCTGGCACGCCCGCTGCACGGCCTCCGTGAGCGTGACCGCGAGCACGGCCTCACTCCGGCAGGACTCGCAGTGCTCGAGGTGCTCCCGGATGTCCGAGGCCTCGGTGCGGCAGACCTCGTTCCGCAAGTACTCCTCGAGGTCCCGCTTCGCTTTGTCGCATCCGCAATCGCTCATCGTGTGCTCCTTACGCGTGTGGGCTCGATGCCGCGCTCGCGCGCGTAATCGGCCAGCAGTTCCCGCAACATCCGGCGGCCACGGTGCAGCCGGCTCATCACGGTTCCGATGGGGGTCTTCATGATGTCGGCGATCTCCTGGTACGCGAATCCCTCCACGTCCGCGAAGTACACCGCCAGTCTGAAGTCTTCGGGGATCGCCTGCAGCGCGTCCTTCACGGCGCTGTCGGGCATCCGATCGATCGCCTCGGCCTCCGCCGAGCGGCTCGACGACGCCGTCGTCGACTCTGCGCCGCCGAGCTGCCAGTCCTCGAGATCGTCGATCGTGCCCTGGTAGGGCTCGCGCTGCTTCTTCCGGTACTGGT
>CAKTZW010000408.1 GCA_934636065.1 uncultured Labedella sp. | reverse complement strand
CGCGCGGATCGGTGCCGCGGTCGTGGTTGACCCACCACGAGCTCAGGAACAGGTAGACGGCGGCGACGGCCGCGAACGCCGACCTGACCGAGCTCATCCTGGTGACGGACGAGTCGAGCAGTCCCCCGGCGGGCGCGCCGATCCCCCGACCGTCTCGAGCGCGCCGCTCCGCCTCGCGGTGATGACCGATCACGGAGAACGCGACGCCGAGGGCCTGCTGGATCGCCGATTCGGCGGGATGGGTGGGCGTCGTGACGCGCGCCCACCGGAGGGCGTCCTCGAGCGCCGCGACGGCCTGCTCCATGCGCGCAGCGTGCACGAACGCGAGACCGGCCGCCAGCAGCGCGAGGGGCAGGAGATCGGTGAGACTACTCGTCGCACGGGCGTTCCCGACGAGGTGGACGACGGCCTCGGCCTCATTCGCCGCGAGACGGGTCCGGCCGAGCAGGAGGTGCGAACGAAGAGCGGACAACCTCACCACGATCCGCGTCCACGACGAGCCGCTCCCGGTCGTCCGGGCGATCCGGCGGACGGGGGCGGGGACCTCGGGGGAGAGGAGAGTCCCGGATTCGACCGCACGCGCAGCGATCCGCTTCATGACGACCCACGCCGGATGGTCGGGAGCCCACCTCGACGGAATCCGTGACAGGTACCCCAGCGTGGCTCGCGGATCCTCGACGAGGGCGGCGAAGAAGTGGTCGCGAAGGGCCGCGTCGAGCGCGTCGGCGTCGTCACGGTGCACGGCCTCGAGCAGTCTTCTGCTGTGCACCGCCGGTCGCTGGCGCGCTCCCGCATCGGATGACGGCGAGGAGGATTGCTGGCGCACGGGGAGGGAGGCCGCCGTGTCGTCGGTGGGAATCGGCATGCCATCAGCCAACGGGACCCCGCAGGACGGGGCATCCGTAGGGTTACCCATTCGACCGGATCGACAGAGGGAGTTCAGGCCAGGCCGAGCTCGAGGGCCGTCCGCACCGCCTGCACGCGATTCGAGGCGCCGAGCTTCCGAAGGACGGCCTCGACATGCCGGTCCACCGTGCGGCGCGAGATCACGAGTACCTCGGCGATGCCGGGGTTCGTGCCGCCGAGGGCGAGCAGCGCGAGGACCTCCAGTTCCCGCCCGCTCAAGCCGACGTCACGGGCGAGGACCATCGAGGCGACACGGTCCTGGATCTCGTCACGTGCGGCGTCGATCGCGCGCATCTCCGCGTCGGAGAAGGTCGGGGAGTGCTTGATGTTGAGGTGGAGCGAGCCGATGACTCGGTCGGAGGACATGAGGGCGAACGAGACGCCCTGCGTATAGCCGGCCGAGAACAGGTGCTCCTGCAACTCGCGCACCTCGCGCACGCGCGGCAGGAGGTCCCAATCGAGGAACTCCTGGGGGCGCTCCAGCGCGTAGCGGAACACCGGGCTGTGCGGGATGAAGTCCTCGACCGCGTATCGAACCAGCGCGGGCGCGGCGCCGTATGCGTAGAGCATGTGGTCCCTGTCCAGCGGGAGCCGCCGGGTCGTCACCATCGCGACCTCGATCGCGACGGTGCCACGGAGGTCCATGAGCGGATGGGTGACGCTGTCGGACCAGCGCCAGGCCGTTCCCGTTGCTATCGATTCGCGAGCGAACGCCGGGAGCAGCTCGTGAATCATGGTCGGGAGGAACCCGCGAACAGAGCCAGCTCGCCCATCCGTCGCTCGACAATGAGGGAGACCCCATCCATGGGCCGATCCTAGCCGCGACCGAGGCCCGAGAAGAGGGCGACGAGGAGCCGTTCCGCGAGAGGACGAGGCACAGCGTCGAGGAGCGCCATGACGGGTGCGATGCGGTCGGGCAGCGGGGTTGCGCCGCCGAGTCCGAGGGCGGCGAGCAGGGCGTCGGCCGTCACCGCGTCGATCGTCCCCGAACCTGCGAGGCCGTCGGGAAGCGCCGACAGGACGTCCGCCGCCGACACGGCCGGGATGCCCCGGACGCTCTCCGCCGCCGCGACGAGGGCCGGCGTGAGTGCCTCCAGGACGTCGGCGGTCACGGGCGTCACCGTGAGATGGGTCGTCGTCGGAAGACGCGATCCGTCCGACTGCACGTGCCCGGGCTGCGGCTGCGCGACCCAGCCGAGCGCCCGCAGCTCGTCCGCCCAGTGATGGGGATCGACGCGGCGACCGGGCGCGACGGACTCGTCGGCGGTGACCGCGAACAGCGGTCCGACCGGAGCGCCCACGACGCGGAGCCCCTCGATCGCGTCGACCCGCGCGCGCAGGGCGTCCGTGGCGGAACGGCAGCGAGCGGCGAGGGCCGCGAACCCGTCAGTGCCCAGACGCTCGATGATCGCCCACGCCGCCGCGAGCGGCGCGGCCGACCGCGACCCGAGCATCGTCGGATTCACGACCGGATACCCGGGCCAGCCCGTCGTGGCGAAGTACTGCATCGCGAGGCGATCGGCGCCGCGGTGCAGCAGCACGGACGCCCCCTTCGGCGCGTACCCGTACTTGTGGACGTCGGCCGACATGCTCGTCACCCCCGGCACCCGGAAGTCCCACGCGGGGAGGTCGCCACCCCACCACGGCAGGATCCAGCCGCCGATGCACGCGTCGACGTGGCACGGGACGCCCTGCTCGGCCGCCGCCGCCGCGATCTCCGCGACCGGGTCGAGAGTCGCGAAGGGGTACGACGGTGCCGAGACGACGACGAGAGCCGTCGACGCGTCGATGCGGTCCGCGACGTCCGCGGCGGACACGCCGCCGGACGGGTCGACGGGGACGAGATCGAGGTCGAGACCGAAGTAGTCGGCCGCCTTGATCATGTTCGTGAACGACTCGGCCTGGAACGTCAGCAGGAAGCCGAGCGTGTAGGGGAGCACGCGCCAGTCGCGGTCGTGCAGCACCAGCAGGTCGGCGCGGCACCCGGGCTCGATGCGTCCGCGGTCGTCGAGGCCGAGCGCGACCTTCCAGCCCAGCACGTCCGCGTCGAAGAAGTTCCAGTTGACCGGATCGGTGAC
>CAKTZW010000407.1 GCA_934636065.1 uncultured Labedella sp. | reverse complement strand
TCGGGCGATCGAGACAGCATCCAGCTCGTCAACGACGACGTCACGCTCCTCTACCCCTCGCGCCAGGGCGTCTCCGACCTCACGCGGTACGACCCGGCCAAGGTGCGCGAGCGCTACGGGATCGAGCCGCACCAGTACCCGGACATCGCGGCGCTCGTCGGCGAGACGAGCGACAACCTCCCGGGGATCCCCAAGGTCGGCGAGAAGACGGCCGTGAAGTGGCTCGGGCAGTACGGCAGCCTCGACGGCATCCTCGAGAACGCCGAGAAGATCACCGGCAAGGTGGGCGAGAGCCTCCGCGAGCACAAGGACAACGCCGTCCGCAACCGCCGGTTGAACAAGCTCGTGACGGACGTCGAGGTGGGGGTGGAGCTCGAGGCGCTCGAGAAGCGCCCCATCGACGAGCAGGAGGTCCGGGAGATCTTCGGTCGCCTCGAGTTCCGCACCCTGCTCGAGCGCGTCCTGAAGCTCGAGGGCATGGAGGGCGGCGAACCGGCCGTCACGGCGCCGAGGATCGCGGCTCCCGCCCCCCAGCGTCTCCTCGACGAGGAGCTCAGCGGGTGGCTCGCGCGGGCCGCCGCCGCGTCGCCGGGCGGGCTCGGCCTGCGCCTCGAACTCCTCGACGGTCGACCGATCGCGGCCGGCATCGCGAGCGAGACCGAGACGGTCCTTCTTCCGTGGCAACCGGGCGGCGCCGACTACGCGCCGTTCGAGGAGTGGCTCGCGAGCGATGCGCCGAAACTCATGCACGACGCCAAGCCGCAGGTGAAGGCGCTCACGCGGGTCGGTGTGCCGTTCGGCGGCCTCGCCTTCGACACCCAGGTGGGCGCGTGGCTACTCGCGCCGGGCGCCAAGGAGGCGAGCCTCTCCGACCTCACGCGGAAGCTTCTCGACGAGGACCTCCCGGTCGCGGATCCGGACCAGCTGGTCCCGGCCGACGACGCGCCCACCGTCGCGACCGAGGCCTGGTTCACCGGCCGGATCGTCGCCCACCTCGAGACGGCGCTCGACGCGGGCTCGCTCGGTGTCATGCGCGATATCGAGATGCCGACCCTGCTCGTCATCGCCGCGATGGAGTTCCGCGGAGTGACGGTCGATCACGACTCGCTCGCGGACCTCTCGGCGGGACTCGGGTCGCGGGCCGCGGACCTCGCGCAGCGGGCCTTCGCGGAGATCGGACGCGAGGTGAACCTCGGCTCGCCGAAGCAGCTCCAGGCGGTGCTCTTCGACCAGCTCGGCATGCCGAAGACACGGGCCAACAAGACGGGATACTCGACCGACGCCGGCGCCCTCGCGGACCTGCAGGCGAGCAACCCGCACCCGTTCCTCGACCTACTCCTCCAGCATCGCGACGCCACGAAGCTGCGCCAGATCGTCGAGACCCTCGATGCGTCCATCGCATCCGACGGGCGCATCCACACCCGGTACGTGCAGAGCGGCACGACGACCGGTCGGATCTCCTCGACGGATCCGAACCTCCAGAACATCCCGGTGCGCACGGAGGAGGGACGGCGCATCCGACAGGCCTTCCGCGTCGGCGAGGGATACGACTCGTTGCTCACAGCCGACTACTCGCAGATCGAGATGCGCATCATGGCGCACCTCTCGGGCGACGAGGGCCTCATCGAGGCGTTCCGGTCGGGGGAGGACCTGCACCGCTTCGTCGGGGCGCGCATCTTCGGGGTCGAGCCGGCTGACGTGACGCCGCTCATGCGCACGAAGGTCAAGGCGATGTCCTACGGTCTGGCCTACGGCCTCAGCGCCTTCGGCCTCTCGAAGCAACTCCGGATCGAGCAGTCCGAGGCGAAGGTCCTCATGGCGGACTACTTCGAGCGGTTCGGCGCTGTGCGCGACTACCTGCGGAACGTCGTCGTGCAGGCGAAGGTCGACGGCTACACCACCACGATCTTCGGTCGCCGCCGTCCGTTCCCCGAGCTGTCGAGCCCCAACCGCGTGCTGCGCGACAACGCGGAGCGCGCGGCGCTCAACTCGCCCATCCAGGGGTCGGCCGCCGACATCATGAAGTTCGCGATGATCGGCGTGGAGAAGGACCTCACCGAGCGTGGGCTCCGCTCGCGCATGCTCATGACGGTGCACGACGAGCTCATCTTCGAGGTGGATCGGTCGGAGGCCGACACCGTCGAGGAGATCGTGCGGTCGCGCATGGCGGGTGCCGCCGACCTGTCCGTCCCGCTCGAGGTCCAGCTCGGGCACGGCCAGAACTGGGACGCGGCCGCGCACTGACGAGCGGTGCCCGGGCCGCGGCGCACCGCGTTGCAGGCGGCCCGGGAGCGCACATAGGCTCGCGACCATGACCCACGACGCACAACAGCCGGCACCCCGATCGGACGCCGACGAATCCGTCCGCGTTCCGACGGCGATCGACGCCGTCGCCGAGGGATGGGTGACGACCCTCGTCGGGCTCGACCCGACCGTGGCCGTGTGGATCGGCGGCATGCCGGACTCCGGGGGATACGGCGATCTCTCGCCCGCCGGGGCCGCCGCCTATGCCGATGCCGCGAAGCGGACCCTGTCGGCCCTCGACGCACTCGAGCCGACGGACGCCGTCGACGAGGTGACGAAGGCGGATCTACGGGACTCCCTCGCTCTCGACCTCGAGGAGTACGAGGCCGGTCTGCACCTCCGGGACGTCAACGTCATCGCATCCCCGGCGCAGAGCATCCGGGAGGTCTTCGATCTCATGCCGACCTCGACCGTCGAGGAGTGGGAGGTCGTCGCGGAGCGCCTCGGCAACGTCGCGGGGGCTGTCGACGCGTACGTCGAGTCGCTGCGGCAGGGGATCGGGAGGGGGATCGTCCCCGCCAAGAGGCAGGTCCGTGAGGTCTTCGAGCAGGCGAAGAAGCTCACCGAACGGGACGGCTTCTTCGCGAGCCTCGCCGCGAACGCGGCTCCCGAGAGCGGTCAGCTGCCGGCGTCGCTCGCCAACGATCTCAGTCGCCGGGCCGGCGAGGCCTCGGTCGCGT
>CAKTZW010000406.1 GCA_934636065.1 uncultured Labedella sp. | reverse complement strand
ATCGTGAGCAGCGCCCCGCCTGCGGGTTGGGTGATCACCCGGGCCGAGTACTTCTGGTCACCCACCTGCCGTCCGATCACGGACACGTACTGACCCGCCGACGGCGACAGGGTGAACGAGACGAGCGAGTCCGTCGCCGCGGAGGACACCGAGCCCATCGACGCGGTCCGCGTCTGACCCTTCGATACGGTGATCGCGCCGCCCGCCGGGGAGACCGAGAAGCCGGACGCTCCCCCACCGATCTTCCACGGACCTCCCACCGGCGCGGTCCCCCACCCTGCTGAGACGCTGCGGTCGAACCCGTCCTCCACGAGGTTCGGCGACGCTGGCGCGGTGACGACCACGCTCGCCGAGGCCGCATTCGTGGCGCCCTTGTCGTCGGTGACCGTGAGAGTCGCCGTGTAGGTGCCCGCCTTCGCATAGGCGTGTGTGGCGCGGGCGCCTGTACCCGTCGTGCCGTCGCCGAAGTCCCACGCGTGCGACGCGATCCGGCCGTCGGCGTCCGTCGACGACGACCCGTCGACGGTCGCCGTCAGTCCTGACGCAGACACGGTGATCTTCGACACCGGGGCTGCGTTAGGCGTCCCGGTCGCATTCCCGGCGGCGACGTGCCGCTTCGCATCAGCCTCGGTGATCGCCCGCGAGTACACCGCGACCGACCCGATCGACGCCGCCAGGTAGTCGCTGCGACGCTCGCCGGGCCAGCCCGGCTGCGGGTACCCTCCGATGGTCCACACTCCCGAGTACGCCGGCCCGGTAAGAGCGGCCGGAGTGCTGACCACCGTCACGCCGTCGATGATGAGCGACATGCGGTCCGCGGACTTCGTGCTCACGACGTGATGCCACTTCCCGTCGTTGTACCCCGGACCGGACGTGATGATCCGCGTCGCACCGAAGTAGATCCGTCCATCCACATCCATGTAGGTCATCCGGTCCGTCGACGGACCATTCGCATAACCGATGATCCGACCTCCGTCACGAGACGTCGTCTTCACCCATGCCTCGGTCGAGAACACGTCCGGCGCCGGGATCTGAGTCCGCGATGCCGCGTAGTTCGCCGGTGTGCCGGGGAACCCGGTCACCAGCTGCGTCTCGCTCGGACCGGGCTGACCACGCCGAATCGCGTCCGACGACATCCCGACGTCGTCGCTGCCGGCGAGGTCACGGGCGAGAGCACCGGCGGATTCACTCATCGGCCAATACGCGCTCGGCTGATCCTGCAGGACCGTCTTGTCGTACGCGGTGACCGCCGTCCCGCCCGTGCCGGCGGCCGCCGTGTAGGTGACGGGATCGCTGAGGGTCTGATTGCCGAACGGGTCGACCGTGCGCACGCGATACGTGTACGTCGTCCCGGGTGTCAGGCCCGTGTCGATCGCTCGCACCGTCGGACGGCGGTAGAACGAGGAGTCGACCGTCGTCTCGAAGACGGGGCGGTCCGCGCGATCCGAGCGGATCAGCTGGTACGTGAGCGTGCGGTTGTCCCGGTCGTGATTGGCGGTCCACGAGAATCGGGCGCTCGACCCGTCGAAGGACGTGACGGTCGGCTTCATCTCCGCACCGCTCAGCATCGGGCCTTCGCGGTCGGGTGCAGCCGAGGACACCGCGAATCGCGCGAGACCCCGCTGCTTCTGCCCGTTGACCTTCGTGAACTCCCCGCCGTAGAGGACGTAGTCCCCGGCGGATGCGACGTCGAACGGCCCCTGGCTCGTTCCGGTGAAGGCACCGATGTTGAACCGCGGGAACCAGTGGATGAGGGACGGGGCCGGCTGCCCCCCGAAATTCTGATAGAGGTTCGTCTGTGCCCAGGGCTTGAGAGTGCCGGTGGTCGCACTGCTGAAGGCCACCGCGCGGTGCCACCGATCGTCGTCGGTGACTCCCTCGCCCTCGCCGAACTCGCCCATGCCGAGGCAGTCGTGCGTGTGACCGGCGACGTAGGCGACGTCGGCGCGCACGGCGACAGAATGCGTGTCGCCGTGGCAATCGGAGAGCCATTCCAGAGTGCCGTCTGTCCAGCTCGCCTTGAAGACGCCCTCGAAG
This sequence comes from uncultured Labedella sp., assembly GCA_934636065.1. GTDB lineage: Bacteria > Actinomycetota > Actinomycetes > Actinomycetales > Microbacteriaceae > Labedella. The sequence goes on along the minus strand of CAKTZW010000406.1, from coordinate 951 downwards.
GTCTTCCCGTTGGCGATGCCGATGGACGTGCCGTAGGCGCTTCGGCCATCCGACGCGAGCGACTGGATCGTCGGAGTGTACGGCCCCTCCTTCTCCCCCATGCGGATGAGGCTGTTCGCCTTCCACGGGAGGGGCTTGCCGTCGTCGCCGATCGAGGTCCCCGTGTCCGCGCGGACGATGCCCATTCCGTACCCGGGATTCGATGACCCGTTGAGGGAGGGGAAGCTGCCGCCGAGGAGGATGCGATCCCCGCTCGGTGACAACACCATCGTCTCCACCGTCGCCGAGCTCGCTTGCGGAGTCCAGTCGGTGTTCTTTCCCGTCATCCGGTCGACGGCGGCGAGACCCGAGCGGGCCTCTTTGTTCACCGAGGTGAACACGCCGCCGATGTAGACGCGCGAATCCGTCACGACCATCGCCCGCACACTCGCGTTGAGGATCGGCTGGAAGGAGGTGATGCGCTTTCCCGATGCGATGTCGAAAGCCGCGAGACGGTACGCGTTCGCCCCGTCCACCTTGCTGAAGAGGCCGCCGACGTAGAGCGTCTTTTTGTCGGGTGACACGGCGAGCGTCCTCACCTGCTGATCGAAAGCCGGGGCGTAGTCGAGAAGGGCACCGGTGTTGAGGTTGTAGGCGAGGAAGTTGGATCGATTGACGACGTTCTGTCCGGCCGCCGCTCCGAACGGCCGCGCTCGTGCGAAGCTTCCGCCCACGTAGACGGTGTCCCCGACCACGAGCTGATCGAGGACGACTCCGCTCCCCTCGAGGTCGCCCGGGCCCTCGGACGCGCCCGTTCCGATCTGCGGCGTGGGCAGCAGGTCGGCCGTCACCGACTCGGGCGTCCGCGGGTCGGAGCGGTCGGTCGGCGACGAGTCGGCGACCGCCCCGCTGCCCGGGACCTCGACGGCGCTCGTGACGAGCGCGAACGAGGCGACGGCCGCGATGAGCGGG
>CAKTZW010000405.1 GCA_934636065.1 uncultured Labedella sp. | reverse complement strand
CGATGAGGGTGTCGACCTCTTCCTTGAGGCGCGCGACGCCGGCCTCGGCCTGGCCCTGACGGCGGCGGCCCTCGAACCCGAAGGGCTTCGTGACGACACCGATGGTGAGAGCACCGATCGACTTGGCGATCCGCGCGACGACGGGCGCGCCGCCCGTGCCGGTTCCGCCGCCCTCACCCGCCGTGACGAAGACCATGTCGGCACCCGCGAGGGCCTCTTCGATCTCCTCGGCGTGATCCTCGGCCGCGCGCCGACCCACCTCGGGATCCGCGCCGGCACCGAGGCCGCGCGTGAGGTCACGACCGACGTCGAGCTTCACGTCGGCGTCGCTCATGAGGAGCGCCTGCGCGTCGGTATTGATCGCGATGAACTCGACTCCGCGGAGCCCGATCTCGATCATGCGGTTGACGGCGTTCACTCCGCCACCGCCGATACCGACGACCTTGATCACTGCAAGGTAGTTCTGGTTTGTCGTCACGTCCGCCTCCGGTGAGAACTTTCAACCTCAGGTTCAGGGTTAAAGTTATGCTCAGTATGCATTTCCTGATTGAGACGTTAGGGGCGCACGGCCGTCACGGCCGGACCCGCATCAGCGTGTCGCGAGAATGCCGCCGCCCGATCCGCGGATCGGCGATGCGCACCCCTCAGCGCGGGTCGATGACGACGGAATCGGGGCTCGAGACGTCGTACCGTGCGACGGACGCCGGGGGGTACGCGGCCATGAGACGCTCGAGCGCGACGGCCTTGGCGTTCGAGTCCTCGGCGCTCCCCCAGGTCACGACGGCGCCCTCTCCGGCGAGCGTCAGGGTGACGTCGTCGACGGTGGTCGCCGTGATCTCGTCGACGGATCGGCGGACATCGTCCGGCAGGGCGCGGAGCACCGACGCGGCGGCGGCGAAGCCCGACGACGCGGAGTCGCCGTCGAAGACCATGAGCGGGTATCCCTCAGGCCGCTCGGGCCCCGACGAGAGCACGACACCCGCGACGTCGACGAGATCGAACGAGTCGCCGTCCGTGATGAGTCCGACGGGCTGCCGCTCGACGATCCGGATCACGAGTGTGCTGGGCGGCCGCGACTCGACGGAGTAGCTCTGGATGAGGGGGTACGCCACGAGCGCGGCCTTGATCGCGCTCTGATCGACGAGAGTGAGCGGCGTGCCGCGCTGACTCTCGAGGTCGCGCACGATGAGATCGGAGCTCACGAGCTTCGCGCCCTCGACCTGGATGTCCCTGACCGCCATGACGGGCGTGTACGCGACGCCGACGCACGCGGCCGCGAGGACCAGGACGCCGCCGACGGACCCGATCCAGGCCCGCCGCCGGCGCCGGGACACCGCCGTGAAGCGCCTGACCTCCTCGCGCTCCCGACGGCGGCGCGCGCGGGCGGCACGCCAGACGCTCGGTCGGTCGGCCCGCTCCTCGTCGAGGATGTCGGCGGACGTGTCGTCGACGGCCGCACCGCCCGTGGACGACTCAGGAGCCAGCGGGAGCGGGATGGGACCCGTCAGCTGCTCGTCCTCGCGATCCGAGGCGCCGAAGCGGCCGAGCAGGCGACGCGCCGGTCGTTCGGCCTGCTGCGAGTCCTTCCCCACCGGAGCGTCGACCGCCGGCGCCGTCGGCGACGGCGGTCGGGGAACGCCGGCGGGACGCTTCACCGCGACGTCCCGGCGTGCACCTTCTCGAGGGAGCCGAGCAGCTGGGGGACGATGCGGTACACGTCACCGCAGCCGAGCGTGACGACGAAGTCGCCCGGGCGGGCGATCTCCGCGACGCGGTCGGCCGCCGCCTGCCAGTCGGCGATGAAGTCGACGTTGCCGGTGTCGGCGAAGCGCTCGGACACGAGGGCACCCGTCACGCCCGGTTCCGGATCCTCGCGGGCTCCGTAGACGTCGAGGACGATCGTGTGATCGGCTCGCGACTCGAGCACCTCGGCGAACTCGCGGGCGAAGAGGCGCGTCCGGCTGTAGAGATGCGGCTGGTGCACCGCGATGATGCGGCCGTCGCCGACGACGGTGCGAGCGGCCGAGAGCGCCGCGTCGACCTCGGTCGGGTGGTGGGCGTAGTCGTCGAAGACGCTCACGCCGTCGACGGAGCCGTGCAGTTCGAAGCGCCGCTTGGTGCCGCCGAAACCGGCGATGGCGTCGAGGACGGCCTGGGGCTCGAAGCCGAGGCCGGTGAGCACGGCGAACGCTCCAGCCGCGTTGATCGCGTTGTGTCGACCGGGCACCGCGAGCGAACCCTGGAAGGTCGCCCCGTTCAGGTCGACGGCGAACCGGACGGGCCCGTCGGTGACGATGTCGTGGACGCGGACGTCGGCGCTCTCGGACTCCCCGAACGTGACCACGCGGGCGTGCGACAGTCGCTCCGTCACGGCGACGGCACCCGGGTCGTCCGACGAGATGACGACGAGTTCGCTCGCGGCATCGGCGAAGTCGACGAAGGCCTGCTGGAACGCCTCGAGCGACCCGTAGTGGTCGAGATGATCGGGATCGACGTTCGTGATGAGCGCCACCGCCGTGTCGTAGAGGAGGAAGGAGCCGTCGGACTCGTCGGCCTCGACGACGAAGAGCTCGCTGCTCCCCCACGCCGAGCTCGTCCCGAGCGTCTCGATCACGCCACCGTTGACGAAGCTCGGGTCGGCGTCGAGCGCCAGCAGCGCCGTGACGATCATGCCCGTCGAGGTCGTCTTGCCGTGCGCGCCGGCGACGGACACGAGTCGGCGTGAGCGGATGAGCCAGGCGAGGGCCTGGGACCGGTGCAGGACGGGGATCCCGCGCTCTTTCGCCCGGAGGTACTCCGGGTTGTCGGGCCAGAGGGCCCCCGTGACGACGAGGGTGTCGGCCTCGCCGACATTCGCGGCGTCGTGTCCGATGGTGACGGTCGCGCCCATGGCCCGGATCGCCTCGGTGGCGGCGGACTCGCGTGAGTCCGATCCCGACACGGTGAGCCCGGACTCGAGGAACAGCCGTGCGATCCCGCTCATGCCGGATC
>CAKTZW010000404.1 GCA_934636065.1 uncultured Labedella sp. | reverse complement strand
CCTCGTGATCGCCGTGCTCGACAACCACGACCTCGCCGAGGTGAGCTGGGAGCAGCGCGAGATGGAGGGGCAGCCCCGCTACCGCGAGAGCCAGGCGCTCCCGTCCGTCCCGTTCTCCGACGTCGCGAACATCCTGGGGCTCGGCGGCGAGCGCGTCAGCTCGCCCGAGGCCCTCGAGGGGGCGTGGGAGCGGGCGTTCTCGGCCGACCGCCCCTACGTGCTCGACATCCGGACGGATGCCGCCATCCCGCTCATCCCGCCGCTCTCGCAGGCGGGAGAGAAGGTCGACGAGATGAAACGGTCGCTCGAGACGGAGCACGCGGCGGGCGGCGAGCTCGCGCAGCGCGCGCTTCGGCTGCTCGAGACGTATGTGGAGATCGAGCGACGGGACCCGTGACCCCGGGCCCCGATGCATCGGGCGAGACCGACGGACGCAACAATCGAAAAGAAAGGACGCATCATGACCGCTCCCAACCCCATCCAGGTGCAGAAGTACCTCGGCGGGATCGACTACCCCGCCTCGAAGGACGACATCGTCTCGTCGGCCGAGGGCTCCGGCGCCCCCGACGACGTGCTCGAGGCGCTCCGCTCGATCCCCGATCAGGAGTACGACGCCCCCACCGCCGTGAGCAGCGCCGTCTCCGACGCGGGCTGACGGCCGCGCCGGGCCGATCGGGCTTCCGGCCGACCAGGACCCCGCTGCCGCTCCGCCCCGCCCGGCGGAGCGGCAGCGGTGAGCGGTGCCGATTCCCAGTCACCGGCCGTAGGGTCGCCCCATGACAGGATCCCGTCTCGCCCGCATGGCGGCGTCGTGGCGGTCGCACCTCCTGACGACCTTCTCCGGCGACGGCGACGGTCGTCCCCCCTGGGTCGATGCGATCGCGGAGGGCGACGACGAGGGCTACTTCGGTCCCGGTTCGGCCAGCTGGGCCGTGCACGGCGGGATCCCGACGCTCGTCGCCGGGATCCGCGCCCTGCTCGTCCAGACCCTGCACCCGGGGGCCATGGCGGGCGTCCACGACTGGTCGCGCTACCGGGAGGACCCGCTCGGCCGGCTCTCGGGCACGATCCAGTGGCTCGTGACGGTCACCTTCGCCGACACGGCTGTTGCGCGCCGGGAGTCCGCCAGAGTCGCCCGATTCCACTCGCGCGTCGCGGGGAGCTACCTCGACGCCGAGGGCCGCGAACGCCCGTACTCGGCCGGTGACCCCGAGCTGCTCTCCTGGGTCCACATCGTCTTCACCGACGCGTTCCTCTCGTGCCACGAGATCTGGGGCGGCTCCATCCCCGGTGGCGCGGACGGCTACGTGCGGGAGTGGGCTGCGGCGGGAGAGCTCGTGGGCGTCGTCGATCCGCCCCGATCCGAGCGCGGGCTGCGTGACGGTCTCGCCACGTTCCGCCCCGTCCTGAAGAGCGACGAGCGGGTCGCCGAAGCGGTCCGGTTCATCCGGCGACCGCCGCTGCGGCCGTCGATGATGCCCGCGTACCGCATCCTGTTCGCGGGCGCGGTGGCGTCGCTGCCCCGGGAGTACCGGCGTCTACTGGGGCTGCGCCGGTCGCCGTTGCCCGTCGTCACGGCGACGCGCGTGGTGCTGTGGCTCGTCTCCCGGATCCTCGGCATCTCCTCGACCTCGGAGGACGCCGCGCACTCCCGCATCGCCCGCCTCCGCTCCGCCGCCTGACCACAGGACAGCGCTTCAGGCGCGGTTCAGTGCGGGTCCGGGATGATGGGACGACCGGCGAAGGGAGACAGCGTGCGCGTATTGGTCGTGGACGACGAACGACGGCTCGCCGACGGCGTCAAGCTCGGCCTGGAGGCCGAGGGCTTCGCCGTCGACACCGCGGACAACGGCGTCGACGGGCTCTGGTTCGCGCGCGAGAACACCTACGACGTCATCGTGCTCGACATCATGATGCCCGGCATGTCCGGTTACCGCGTGTGCCAGACGCTCCGCGAGGAGGAGGACTGGACGCCCGTCATCATGCTCACGGCGAAGGACGGCGACTGGGACGAGATCGAGGCCCTCGACACGGGCGCGGACGACTACCTCACCAAGCCGTTCTCCTTTGCTGTGCTCGTCGCGCGCATCCGGGCGCTCGTGCGCCGGGGTGCCCGCGACCGGCCCACGGTCCTCGAGGCCGGCGACCTGACGCTCGACCCGGCGTCGCGCCGCGTCCGCCGCGGCGCGACGGAGATCGAGCTCACGAGCCGGGAGTTCGCCGTGCTCGAGTTCCTCCTGCGCCGACGCGGTGAGGTCGTCACGAAGCGGGACGTGCTCGGAAACGTGTGGGACGACGATTTCGAGGGCGATCCCAACATCGTGGAGGTGTACGTCCGGCACCTCCGCAACAAGGTGGACCGGCCGTTCGGGCGCTCCGCCATCGAGACGGTGCGCGGGTCGGGGTACCGTCTCGACGCGCACGGGGGCTGACCGCGTGCGCCGCATCCTCTCCACCGTCCGCGCGCGGGCGACCGTGGCCGCCGCTGCTGTGGTCGCCGTCGCTCTCGTCGTCGGGTCGATCGTGTTCGTCGCCCTGCTCGGCCGCTCGGTCGTCGACAACGTCGGCGCCGCGGCGCGGCAGGACGTCGCCGAATACGAGCGTCTGCTCGACGCCGACGGCTCCGCCGACCTCTCCGATGCGGACGACGACGACAGGTTCGTCTGCCTCTTCTCCCCCTCCGGAGCCCTCGCGGGCGGAGGCGAGTCCTGCGAGGACGCCGGAGCGGAGACCGCGCTCTCCCGGGTGCGGCCGGGAGCGGATCCGGCCGTCGTGTCGATCGACGGGTCCCGATTCGTCGCCGCGGCGGAGGACGGGATCGGCATCGACTCGGCTTCCGAATCGGGCGGCGCCCCGGGCGGCTCCGACGACGGCGACGCGGACGACGACTCCGACGACAGCGACAGCTCCGACACGGGCTCCGACGACTCCGGCGATGCCGCGGACGACGACGGCGCGGACGACGGCGTCCTGGTCGTCGCGCTGTCCCTCGA
>CAKTZW010000403.1 GCA_934636065.1 uncultured Labedella sp. | reverse complement strand
CCTCCCGACCGCGCAGCGGTACCTCCGCTCCGGCGAATACCTCTGGAACGCCGGGATGTTCATCAGCAGGGCCGACGTCCTGCTCGAGGAGCTCGGCCGCTCGGAACCGGAGCTCCGCGACGGTCTCCTGGAGCTCGCGGCGGTGTGGGACGACCCGGCGCTGCGCGGACCGGCTGTCGACCGGATCTGGCCGGAGCTCCCGAAGGTCGCGATCGACTACTCCGTCGCCGAACCGGCCGCGAAGGCCGGCCGGCTCGCGGTCGTCCCCGGCCACTTCGACTGGGACGACGTCGGCGACTTCGCGTCGCTCGCGAAGATCAACTCCGGCGGCCGCCCGTCGGACCTCGCGATCCTCGGCGAGAACGCGCGCGTGCTCGCCGACTCGTCGAGCGGGATCGTCGTCACCCAGACGGAGCGCGTCATCAGCCTCATCGGCGTCAAGGACATCGTCGTCGTGGACACCCCTGACGCTCTCCTCGTCACGACGCGGGAGAACGCGCAGCGCGTGAAATCGGTGGTGGATGCGCTGAAACTGTCGGGTCGCGGCGACGTCCTCTGAGTCCGCGGGGACCGTCGCCGTCGACCGTGCGGAAGCGCGGACGTCCGTGTGTGCACAGGCGGCCGCCACCCGTGTTGCGGTTGGCGCGATCACTGACAAGATTGACCTCGACAGCCCCTGACGACGTGGGCGCGAACCCTGCCATCAGCCGCATCCACGACCAGCGGAGACACTGTGAACACCACCCCATCGGGAACCGGCAACGCGCTCCTTCCGGACCTCTCGACGTACGACGCCGTCCTGTTCGACCTCGACGGGGTCCTCACGCCCACGGCCGACGTCCACATGCACGCGTGGAAGCACATGTTCACCGAGCTGTTCGCGGCCTGGGGCGTGACGAAGCCGTACCTCGAGGAGGACTACTTCCTCTACCTCGACGGCATGCAGCGCTACGAGGGGGTCTCCCGGATCCTCGCCTCCCGTGGCATCGAACTGCCGTGGGGCACGCCGGAGGACGCTCCCACCGCCGAGACGGTCTGCGGCGTGGGCAACCGGAAGAACCTCGCGTTCGCCGAGACCCTCGCGCAGGAGGGCGTGGCCGCGTACCCGGGCTCCGTCGCGATGCTCGACGCGCTCGAGGCCGCGGGCGTGCCGAAGGCGGTCGTGTCGAGCTCCAAGAACGCCGAGGCCGTCCTCACGGCCGCGGGCCTGCGCGACAGGTTCCCGGTCGTCGTCGACGGGGCGGTCGCCGAGGTCGAGCACCTGCCGAGCAAGCCGGCGCCTGACATGTTCGTGCTCGGCGCGACACGGCTCGGCGTCGACCCGGGCCGCGCCGTCGTCGTCGAGGACGCCGCGTCGGGCGTCGCCGCCGGGGCCGCCGGCGGTTTCGCCCTCGTCGTGGGTGTCGATCGCGGCGCGGGCGTCGACGCGCTGTCCTCCGCCGGTGCCAACGTGGTCGTGTCGGACCTCTCCGACCTGCTCCCGTCCGTGCCGCGTACCCCCTCCGAGTGACCCTCGCCCCGACTCAGAACCCGAAGGACAGCACACACGCCATGGCGATGATGGATCGCGAACGCTTCCCGATCGACCCCTGGAAGCTCACCGAGAAGAAGTTCGACTCCGACACGACCGGCCTCACCGAGACGCTCTTCTCGATCGGCAACGGGTACCTCGGCATGCGGGGCAACAACGCCGAGGGCCGCAAGGCCCATGAGCACGGCACGTTCATCAACGGTCTCCACGAGACGTGGCCGATCCGGCACGCCGAGCAGGCGTACGGTTTCGCCGAGGTCGGTCAGACGATCGTGAACGCTCCGGACGCGAAGGTCATGCGCCTGTATGTCGACGACGAGCCCCTCTCCCTCGACGAGGCCGAGCTCGTCGACTACACCCGCACGCTCGACTTCCGGTCGGGGGTGCTCTCGCGCGAACTGCTCTGGTTCACCCCGGCGGGCAAGCGCGTGCGCGTCACCACGACGCGCATGGTCTCGTTCGTCGAGCGGCACCTCGCCGTCATGACGATGGAGGTCACGGTCGAGGATTCCGACGCCCCCGTCACGATCTCGTGCCAGATGCTCAACAGGCAGGACGGCGAGGACGAGTACGGGGGAGCCCCGGGCCTCAGCGGATCGTCGTTCGACCCGCGGAAGTCGGAGAAGATCGCCGACCGCGTCCTCGTCCCGGGCGAGTACTGGCAGGACGGCGGCCGGAGCGTCCTCAGCTACCGCGTCGCGAACTCCGGGATGACCGTCGCGGTCGCCGGCGACCACACGATCGAGACCGACAACGACTACGTGCACCGCACGATCATCGAGCCCGACATCGCGAAGAACGTCTACCGCGTCCAGGCGAAGGCCGGTGTCCCGATCACGGTCACGAAGTTCGTGAGCTACCACTCCTCGCGGGGTGCGCCCACGCGGGAGCTCATCAACCGCTGTCGCCGTACTCTCGACCGGGCGCGCTCCGAGGGGCTCGAGGCCCAGCGCACCAAGCAGCGCGACTGGCTCGACACGTACTGGGCGGCGTCCGACGTGGAGGTCGACGGCCAGCCCGAGATCCAGCAGGCCGTCCGGTGGAACCTCATGCAGCTCGCGCAGGCGGCCGCGCGTGCCGACGGGAGCGGCATCCCCGCCAAGGGCCTGACGGGCAGCGGCTACAGCGGGCACTACTTCTGGGACACCGAGATCTACGTCCTGCCCTTCCTCAGCTACACGACGCCGCTGTTCGCCCGGAACGCCCTCCGGATGCGCGAGCAGATGCTTCCGGCCGCCCGGAAACGCGCCGCCCAGCTCAACGAGGACGGGGCGCTCTTCCCCTGGCGGACGATCAGCGGCGAGGAGGCGTCGGCCTACTACGCCGCGGGAACGGCGCAGTACCACATCAACGCCGACGTGACCTACGCGCTCGCGCGGTACGTCCGGGCGACCGGTGACACCGAGTTCCTCCACCGCGGCGCGATCGACATCGCGGTGGAGACGGCGCGGCTCTGGGCGACACTCGGCTTCTG
>CAKTZW010000402.1 GCA_934636065.1 uncultured Labedella sp. | reverse complement strand
CGACCGCACCCCACGGTCGCTGAGCCCGTCGAAGCGCGCCACGCACCCGCTCCACCGCCCTTCGACACGCGCAGGGACCGGGACACCGACGAGTTCAGGGACCGGGCGGACTCCGGGGAGCCCGCCCGGCATCGCGGCTCAGCGGGCGAGGATCGCCGCGGAGCGCGCGCCGAGCTCGAAGGGCCCCGATGCGGTACCCGTCGTGCCGTCCGTGGCGAGCAGCACCGTTCCGGTCACGTCGACGGTCGCCGCGGACTCGCCGAGGTTCACGACGATGGCGAGCTCACCGGCCGCACCACGGCGGATGACGAGCGTGCGCGCGACCTCGTCGACGTCGACGCTCGTCAGGCCCAGCCGCGGGTCGGTCAGCTCCGGCCGCTGCTTGCGCAGCGCGAGCAGCGCCCGGTAGAGCTCGAGCATCCGGGTGTGATCGGTGTCGGTTTTCCGCATCGCGTGACCGTCGACATGCTCGTAGGCCTCGTCGGGATCGGGGCCGTCGGCGTCGACCGCGAGCGAAGACTCCGCCGGGTAGGGCTCGCTCCAGTCGAGCTTCGACCGCGAGAACGTCTCGGGGTCCTGCGGGTCGGGCACGACGGCCGGGTCCCATCCCATCTTCTCGAACTCGGCGATGCGCCCCTCCGCCGTGGCCTTCCCGAGCTCCGGCTCCGGGTGCGACGTGAAGAACTGCCACGGCGTCGACGCCGCCCACTCTTCCCCCATGAACAGCATCGGCGTGAACGGCGCGGTGAGCGTCAGGACCGCCGCGATCGCGAGCCCGCCCGGGTCGACCGTCTCCGCGAGCCGATCCCCCGTCGCCCGGTTGCCGATCTGATCGTGGTCCTGGTTGAACACGACGAGCTTCCACGCGGGCGTCCGCTCCAGGTCGATCTGCCGCCCGTGCTCGCGCCCGCGGAAGGTCGACAGCGACCGAGCGTGGAAGAAGCCGCGTTCGAGCACCGTCGCGAGCGCGGAGAGCGGCTCGAAGTCGGCGTAATACCCGGTGGTCTCCCCCGAGACGGCGACGTGCACGGCGTGGTGGAAGTCGTCGCTCCACTGCGCGGTGAGCCCGTAACCGTTCGCCTCGCGGGAGCGGATCAGCCGCGGGTCGTTGAGGTCCGACTCGGCGATGAGGGTGAGCGGCCGACCCACATGAGCGGACAGGGCGTCCACCTCCTCGGCGATCTCCTCCAGCAGGTGGACGGCACGGTGGTCGACGAGCGCGTGCACGGCATCGAGCCGCAACCCGTCGACGTGGAAGTCGCGCAGCCACATCAGGACGTTGTCGATGATGTACCGACGGACCACGTCCGAGTGCTCGCCGTCGAGGTTGAGCGACGACCCCCACGTGTTCGCGTGCCCCTCGTGCAGGTACGGGCCGAAGTTGGGCAGGTAGTTCCCGCTCGGACCGAGGTGGTTGTAGACGACGTCCTGGATCACGGCGAGGCCGCGCTCGTGGCAGGCCTCGACGAAGCGCCGGTACGCCTCGGGCCCGCCGTAGGTCTCCTGGACGGCGTACCAGAGCACGCCGTCGTACCCCCAGTTGTGCGTGCCGTTGAATGCGTTGACGGGAAGCACCTCGACGGCGTCGATGCCGAGCTCGACGAGGTGGTCGAGCCGCCCGATCGCCGAGTCGAGCGTCCCCTGCGGCGTGAAGGTGCCGATGTGCAGCTCGTACACGACGGCGCCGGGGAGCTGACGTCCCGTCCAGTCGACGTCGGACCACTCGTGCGCGAGCGGATCGTCGGTGCGGCTGAGTCCGTGGACGCCGTCGGGCTGCCGCCGTGACCGCGGGTCCGGAAGCGGCTTCGCCTCCGCACTCTCCGGCTCGTCGGCGTCGACGTCGATGAGGTAGCCGTAGTCGTGGCCCTCGGGACCGGGCACGAGAGGCGTCTCCGGCGTCCACCAGCCGTCGCCGTCGGCCCGCATGGGCAGCCGCTCGCCGTCGAGCTGGAGGAGCACGGTGTTCGCCTTCGGGGCCCACACGTCGAAGATCGGTCGTGTCATCGGAGTTCTGCTTCCTTCTGAAGTGCAACGGGGTTGAGTGTGCCGGGGTCGAGTGTGCCGGGGTCGAGTGTGCCGGGGTCGAGCGCGGCCGGTTCGAGTGTGTTGGCCTGGTTGGGGCGGAGCGGGCTCACCGCGTCACTCCGCGGCGGGATCGACGGGTGCGAGCAGGGCGACGGGCAGCACGTCGAGCAGCGCAGCGGCGCTCTCGACCCCGTCGACGGCACGTCCCGTCAGGACGTCGACGTACGCGCCGGCCGGGACACGGACGGTCGTATCGCCCCATCCGCCGCGCCGGACGAGACCGAGCGGAAGACGCGTCGCGAGCGCGATCGCGCCGCCGTAGTCGACCGCCACGAGGTGCTCGGCCGCCGAGCCGGTCACCTCGAGCGGGGTGTACGAGCCGAAGAGCTCGGGACGATCACGCCTCAGCCGCAGGGCCGACGCGGTCACGAGGAGCTTCGCGGCTCCGGAGTCGTCGATGCTCGGGACGGCGCCGCCGTCGATCTCGGCGAGCAGCCGACGGCGCAGCCCGTAGTCGACGGGGCGACGGTTGTCCGGGTCGACGAGTGACAGGTCCCACAGCTCGGAGCCCTGATACACGTCGGGGACGCCGGGGCCGGTGAGCTGCAGCAGCTTCGCGCCGAGCGAATTGCTCCGGCCCGCCTCGAGGATGCGATCGAGGACCCGCTCGACGATGCCGCGCATGCCGGGGTCGTCGAGCGCCGCGTCGACGAACGCATGCATCGCCGCTTCGAAGTCCGCATCGGGGGCCGTCCAGGCCGTCGAGGTCTCCGCCTCGCGCGACGCCTTCTCCGCGTACGCGTGCAACCGGTCGCGGTACTCCGCGAGCGCCGCGTCGGACTCGAGCACGGCGTCCGAGGGCCACGAGCCGACGATCGCCTGGGCGAGGAGGTTGTCGAACGGCGCGTCGGGGGTGCCGGCGGCCTCCCGCAGCGCGTCGAGCGCGTGCTCCCACTCGTTCGGGATCTCGGCGAGCACGGAGATGCGGGCGCGCAC
>CAKTZW010000401.1 GCA_934636065.1 uncultured Labedella sp. | reverse complement strand
CACGAGCACAACGGCGACGTACGATCCTGGAAATCGGTATGGCCATCGACGCGGCGCCGGGGCGAAGCGCCGGCCGGCGGGGCAACGCGGTCATGTATGCGCTCGCCTTCGTGGTGCTTCCTGTCGTCTTCACTTTTGCCGGCGCGATCATTTTCGAGGCGTCTTCACCCGTTATCTTGCTTCTCCGGCTGGCCGTGACGATCGCCATCTCCGTCCTGGCTTTCTTCGTGGCCGGATCACTTCTCGGGGACGTGCTCTCGAGGGAGCTGAGCAGATGGCTCGTGCACTCGGGGATGGTCGCCCTCATGGCGATCGTGTACTTCCTCGGGATCTCCCTCGTGCTCTGGAGCACCATGGATGGCGTCGTCGATTTGGACGCATACGCTCGGGGGATGCTCGCGGTGTGGGGGCTCGTATTCGTCGCCCCGTTCGTCGTGATGACGGTCTTGAGCGGAACGGTGGGACCGCGCGGATATCGAGGGGTCGTCCTCGACGTCGTGGTTCGCGGCCTCGAGCGGAAACGGCGACGACTGGAAGGCCTGGTCGAGAACCCCGAGAGGGGCCGGATCGACTCCCTCGCCATTCTCGCGCTCGTCTGCGCCCCGTTGTTCCCCTTCGGAATCGTCCTCGCGCGTCACGCCATGCGGACGGTCCGCCGCAACACCGGACGCGGAGCCGGGATGGCCCGCACCGCCTTCATCATCGGATGGGTGCTGCCTGCGCTCGTCGTGCTGTTGACGCTCATCGTCAGTCTCGGACAATGGCACCTCGGCTGGTGCGCCGGGGATCACGGATGGGTCTGCATCCTCCCCGGACCATGAGCGCCCACCTCGTCGGCCACCGACGACGAAGTCTCGAACGTCGAGAGCGCGGCGATGCTGCGGGCGACGGAGGCCGAGTGGGCCACCGTGACCGACAGCGACGTCGAGAGCGTCCGAGCGATGCCGGCGGTTGGTCCGACAGCCCAGATCCGCTCGCTCCCCGCCCCGCCCGGGAGGACGAGCCGCAGGTCGTCGTCGAGGGTGGCCACGGGCCGCGCCTCCGCGGGGTGCGGCCCCAGGTACAGGGTCGACGGCGTCGCGAACAGCGGATACGGCTCGTACCCGATCGCGGCCACGATGAGGGGGAATGTCCCGGTGTCCACCGCACCGATCCGACCCACGGTGATGTCGCCACGGAGCATCGCCCTCTCGAGCCGGATAGCGGTCGCCCGCATGATCGACGTGAGATGACGCCAGACGAAGGCCGGTTCGTCCCTGATGGTGAGGCGGCGCGAGCCGAGGAGGTCCACGATGTCCGCGAGCCCGTCCTGCCAGGGGGAGCGGTCCGGTGAGGCGTTCTCGATGTCGCGCTGAAGCCCGGCGAATGCAGGAGCGGTCGCCGAATGCAGCAAGTGACCGACGGAGCGCCCGCGCGCCTCGGTGTGCTCGATGAGCGTGCGGCGGATGTCGATCGACTCGCACGAGGGGTCGAGCCGGACCGGCCGGGTGCGGATCGTGCGGGTGCGGACGGCGGGGAAGAGTCCGTGTCGCGAGGCCATGTGTACGTGGGTGCCGTGATCGGCGAGGGTGAGAGCGGCATCGATGGCCGACGGTCCCGTCCCGATCACGAGTGCACGCGCTGCCGCCCGATCGACGAGCGCGTCGGTGGGAAAGGGGGCGGCCGCAGGAACGCCGGGGAGCCGTTTCGCCGGTCCGGAGCCCATCGCGAGCACGACGTCGTCGGCGTCGATGCGCTCGCCGGTCGAGAGGTGCACTCCGTAGCCGGCCGAGGACCGGGTGATGCGCGTGGCGGTCGCGCTCACCTGACGAACCGTGAATGATCGTGCCACCGCGGCGGCGCGAGCGCGCTCGCGACTGAACCGGATGTATCCGCCGACGACCCGGCGGGGCACGGCATGGGGGTCCGCGCCCGGCCCGATGAAGTCGACGAAATCACTCCCGTCCGTGGCGACGAGCGATCCGATCTGGGCAGAGGTGTTGGCGATGACGTCGGCGGACGTGTCCCCGAAGACCGCGGGGTAGGACGGGTCGTCGGGGTCGACCACCGTGATTCGTGCCCCGTCGGCAAGGGACGACACCAATTGGACGAGGGTCGCGACGCCGGCGGCGCGCGCTCCGATGATGACGACGTGCGTCACGGTTCCTCCGAGTCCGCATCGCCGGGCGGCTGATGCGGACGTAGTCCAGCACGCGATGTGTCGGCGGAGGGAGGGGTGACGAGGCGAATGCCCCCAGGACGGGGGCGGAAGCTATCCGGCCGTGTCGAGCCGCGACGCCCGAACGGCCGAGTTGTCCGGGACGTCGGCTCCGGCGAGGACGGAGAGGGAGATGTCGAACCGGGACGCCAGGACGGAGAACTCCTGCTGCGCCTGACACGAGTCGATGTCCGCCCGAATCCTCCCGGCGGGCGTCGGTCTGTCCGCTCGAGGTCTTCACGCGGGCACCCCGTTCGGGGGGGAGTAGCGCGCGAGACCAGGTCGGACGCACTGGAACCGGTGTTGTCGCCCTCCTCGGCAGAGTTGTCATGAGCGGCGGCCCGCTCCGACCGTACCCCCGACGACTCAGCGCGGCACCGCCCTCACCAGGGTGTCTCTTCAGGGTCGAGGGGTGGTGGCATGAGTCGGGCGCACGATCTGATCGCTCCCTGGCCGCACCGGGCCACCTACGTGTCGCCGAGACGGCACGCGCGTGAGGCGAGCGTCGCTCTCCGCTCCCGCCGCCGACGCGTTCTCGGTGCCGTCCTGATCGGTCTCGCCGCGCCGGTCGTTCTCCTCGGGTGGATGACGGTCCTCCACCTTTGAACGACGGTCGCGGCGGACCATCTCTCGGACCATAAAGCGGGAGAAGGGGCCGCGTCTGGCCGCGGTTCGTCGGATGGTGGGGAGCAGTGACGCCAACGATCGACGTCCTACCGGCGCCGGTTGCGATCCCGATGTCGGAGGGGGCGGTTCGGGTCCCGAGCCGATGTCACGTCGGCATCCGGGACGGGAGGCGGAACCCGGGAGACCGCGCGGGGGATCCCTGAACTC
>CAKTZW010000400.1 GCA_934636065.1 uncultured Labedella sp. | reverse complement strand
GTCCTCGCTCTCGCCGGTCGGCTCCCGGACGCCGTCGCAGCGTGCGTGGGCGGCGGCTCGAACGCCATGGGCATCTTCCACGCCTTCCTCGACGACACGTCGGTCGGCCTCTACGGCTTCGAGGCGGCGGGCGACGGGGTGGACACCCCGCGGCACGCCGCCACCATCTCGCGCGGGCGCCCCGGTGTCCTGCACGGTGCCCGCAGCTACCTCCTCCAGGACGAGGACGGACAGACGATCGAGTCGCACTCCATCTCCGCCGGGCTCGACTACCCGGGCGTCGGACCGGAGCACTCCTGGCTCGCGAGCATCGGACGAGCGACCTACCGCGGCGTCACCGACGCCGCAGCGATGGACGCGCTCCGGCTGCTCAGCAGGACGGAGGGCATCATCCCCGCCATCGAGTCGTCGCACGCCCTCGCCGGCGCGCTCGAGCTCGGTCGAGAGCTCGGTCCCGAGGCGATCATCCTCGTGAATCTGTCCGGTCGCGGCGACAAGGACATGGAGACCGCGGGTCGCTACTTCGACCTCATCGATGCCGGGGCGGAGCAGTCGTGAGCGCCGTCGCGGACGTCATCCGGACCCGCGTCGACGCCGGCTCTGGCGCCCTCGTCGGGTACCTCCCGGTCGGATTCCCCTCCTTCGACGAATCCGTCGACGCGGCGGTCGCGATCGCGCAGAGCGGTGTCGACGTCATCGAGCTCGGACTCCCGTACTCCGATCCGGTGATGGACGGCCCGGTCATCCAGGCGGCGACCCAGCAGGCGCTCGCCCGCGGATTCCGGTTGAGCCATGGCTTCGAGGCCGTGCGGCGGATCACCGAGCAGGTCTCCGTGCCCGTTCTGCTCATGACCTACTGGAACCCGGTGCTGTCCTACGGGGTCGAGCGCTTCGCCGACGACCTCGTCTCGGCGGGCGGAGCGGGGCTCATCACCCCCGACCTCATCCCCGACGAGGCCGAGGAGTGGCTCGCCGCCTCCGAGCGCACCGGCCTCGACCGCGTCTTCCTCGCCGCCCCCTCCTCCTCGGACGCACGCCTCGTCCGGGCCGTCGAGGTGAGCAGGGGCTTCGTGTACGCGGTGTCCACCATGGGCATCACGGGAGCGCGGTCCGACGTCGACTCGGCGGCCCGCGCGCTCGTGTCCCGGTTGCGCGACGCGGGCGTCGAGAACACGTGCGTCGGTCTCGGCATCTCCACGGCCCAGCAGGTGCGCAAGGTGCTCGACTACGCCGACGGTGCGATCGTCGGCTCCGCCCTCGTGTCGGCCCTCTCGACGGGCGGCGTCGACGCGGTCGCGGCGGTCGCCGCGGAGCTCGCGGTCGGCACGGACCGACGAGGCTAGACTTTCCCATCGGACGGAGGCCGACTCCGTCGTATCGAAAGGTGCGTATCCGACGTGTTGCACGCGAGCATTCCCAGCCCTGACGTGAGCAGCATCACGCTGGGCCCGTTCACGATCCACTTCTACGCGTTGTGGATCCTGCTCGGCATCATCGTGGCGGCCGCTCTGACCTCCCGCCGCCTGACCGCCCGCGGCGCCGAGCCGGGCGTCATCTTCGACTTCCTGCTCTGGACGGTGCCCCTCGGCATCGTCGGGGCCCGCATCTTCCACGTCCTCACCCACCCGGACGACTACTTCTTCGAGGGCGCTGATCTGCTGAGGACCCTCTACATCTGGGAGGGCGGCATCGCCATCTTCGGCGCGCTGCTCGGAGGCGCCGTCGGAGCGTGGCTCGCGAGCCGGCAGACCGGGGTCCGGTTCTGGACCTTCGCGGATGCGCTCGCCCCCGGCATGCTCCTCGCGCAGGCCTTCGGCCGTCTCGGCAACTACTTCAACCACGAACTCTTCGGCCAGCCCACGACGCTGCCGTGGGGTCTCGAGATCGAGGAGTCCAACCCGGCGTGGCCGGTCGGTCTCCCCGCCGGCACGCTC
The DNA here is from genome assembly GCA_934636065.1 of uncultured Labedella sp. Lineage (GTDB taxonomy): Bacteria > Actinomycetota > Actinomycetes > Actinomycetales > Microbacteriaceae > Labedella. The sequence continues at coordinate 1,100 of CAKTZW010000400.1, read as the reverse complement.
TTCCACCCGACCTTCCTGTACGAGATCCTCTGGAATCTCGCGGGGGTCGCGGTGATCCTGCTCCTCGACCGCCGTTTCCGCCTGCAGTGGGGTCGACTCTTCGCCGTCTACCTCATCTGGTACGGGCTCGGCCGGATCGTCTGGGAGTCGATCCGCATCGACCCGAGCGAGATCATCCTCGGCCTGCGGGTCAACGTGTGGGCGGCCCTCGCGGCGGTCGCTCTCGGCGTCATCATCTCCGTCGTCCAGCGTCGGCGTCACCTCGGTCTCGAACCCTCGCCGTACCGTCCCGGGCGCGAGTGGGTCGACCCCGACGCCCCCTCGGGCGACCTCGTCGACACGAGCGACCCGGACGCGGACGACGTGGACGAGGATGACCGTGTCAGCGCCGCCTCGTCCTCGGCGGAGGCGCCGCGACGCGCGTGAACGCGGGCGTGTCGCCGCGGGCCGTGTCCGTCCCGCGCTGGGGTAGACTCTCACTCGCGGCGACGACGACCTCGTCGACATCGGTGAGAACGACGAAGACGACGACTCGGCCGGTTCCCGCAGCTCCCTGCCACAAGCACCTGTCACCAACGCACCACCGCCCCGATGTCGGCCACTGCACCGGCATCAGCGGACACCGAAACGAACGGTGTCGTCCCAGCGGTGTCCATCGCACCGCGGCCCGCCCACTCCGGGACGGACGACATCCCGGCCCGACGACATCGGGCGAGAGGCTGATCGGCACGGGAACCCGGCCGGTGGACACGACAGCCCGGACCACCGGCGGACTCCGCTCCGCCGCTCCCCGTAGGGCCACCGATGTCCCTCACTCTTCCTGACCTCGTGAGGACGGTATTCTCCATGGCTCCACGCCCTCCGTATTCCCAGTTCAGCCTCGTGCCCGAGGCGCAGGGGCTCTACAACCCGGCCGCCGAGAAGGACGCGTGCGGTCTCGCCATGGTCGCGACGCTCCGCGGCACCGCGGGACACGACATCATCGACGGGGCGCTCGACGCGTTGCGCAACCTCGAGCACCGCGGTGCGATCGGTTCCGACGCGGGCACGGGTGACGGCGCGGGGATCCTCACGCAGATCCCCGACGACTTCCTGAGGGC
>CAKTZW010000399.1 GCA_934636065.1 uncultured Labedella sp. | reverse complement strand
GTGTTCTACCTGGGCGACGGCGAGCAGACGAACGGGGAGCGGCCGGGCTCCTTCGCCCAGCTCGCGAACGTCGTCGACGGGGGAGCGGTGCTCGGGTACGGCACGGCGGACGGCGGTCCGATGCGCGTCTACACGGGGTACGACGACGGGACGGACCCCGGCTACATCCAGGACTACTCGACCGGGGAGGAGGCCGTCTCCCGGATCGACGAGCGGGCTCTCGAGACCATCGCCGGCGAGCTGGACGTGCCCTATCTGCAACGGGACGCCGACAGCCCGGTGGCCCCGGCGACCGAGGGCATCGATGTCGGCGACGTGCGCGCCGGAGACGAGGTGCCGTCGGAGACCGGGGAGTTCTCCTGGCTGCTCGCGATCCCGTTCACGATCCTCGCGTTGGTCGAGCTCGGCTGGGTGCTGCGCACTGTCGCGCGATCGGGAGCCGGGGGCCTGCGCGCTCGCGGCGGAAGGGCGGTGTGACGTGACCGACACGATCGCCAGGGGCGGTGCCGATGCGCCCTCGACCGGAACGGACGCCTCGCCGGCGTCGCGGCCGGGAGGACCGGCTCGTCGCGTCGTCACGACGGCGGCCGTGCGGCGGCGACGCCGCCGGATGCTGTGGTGGTCCCTTCCCGTCGTGCTCCTCGCCCTCGCGACGTCGCTCAAGCTCGCGAGCCTCGGTCTCACGGCGCAGGACGCGATTTCGGCCGCGGAGACGGCACGGTACGAGGAGAGCATCGACGCGAGCGACTCGCTCATGACGCTCAACTGGTTCGAGCCGTGGGTGGCGTACTACGACCGCGGGACCGCGTCGGCGCTCGCTCAGGAGTACAACGACGCGACCGACGATCTGTCGACGGCGCTCGAGCTGGCACCGCCCGAGCGGTCATGCGACGTCCGCGTGAATCTCGCGCTCGCGTGGGAGGAGCTCGGCGACATCTACGCCGAGGGCGGGTACCTGCGCGGCGCCTCCCTCCTCTACGACACCGCCCTCGCCGTGATCAGGGGCGGAGAGGAGGACGGCTGCTTCCGGGGCGAGTCGCCGGACGACTCCACGCCGCCGGAGGAGCCGACCGGGGGTGACGAGCCGACCGACGGCGGGGACCCGAGCGCCGGGGACCAGCTGGAGGACGCCCGAGACCGCGTCGAGGGCAAGCAGGACGATCTCGACAGGCAGGAGGAGGAGACCGACGGCGCCGACGGCTCCGGCGATGGTGCCTCCGGCGGCTCGCCGACCGAGGACCTCGAGGACCGCGGCGACGCCGCGGAGCAGGAGCGACGGGATCGGGAGGCCGACCAGCGTGGCGGCGGGGAGTACGTCGAGAAGCCCTGGTGATCCGACGGGGGAGGGTCGAGCGCTCTCGTGAGCGCGCGGCGCCCGCCGACTAGCATGGACGCGTGGTTACGCGCCTTTCGACATACTTCCTCCGCACGCTCCGTGACGATCCCTCCGACGCGGAGGTGACGAGTCACCGGCTGCTCGTCCGCGCCGGATACATCCGGCGCCAGGCGCCGGGAGTCTTCGCGTGGCTGCCGATCGGTCTCCGCGTGAAGGCGAAGATCGAGGCGATCGTCCGCGAGGAGATGGCCACCGCCGGAGCCTTCGAGGTCCACTTCCCCGCCCTCCTCCCGCGCGAGCCCTACGAGGCGACGGGGCGGTGGGAAGAGTACGGCGACGCCCTCTTCCGTCTCCAGGACCGCAAGGGAGCGGACTACCTGCTCGCGCCGACCCACGAGGAGGTCTTCACGCTGCTCGTGAAGGACCTGTACTCGAGCTACAAGGACCTCCCGCTCGCGATCTACCAGATCCAGGACAAGTACCGCGACGAGGCACGGCCCCGCGCCGGCCTGCTGCGCGGTCGCGAGTTCACGATGAAGGACGCCTACTCCTTCGACTACACGGACGCCGGGCTCGACGCGAGCTACCAGCGTCAGCGGGACGCCTACGAGCGCATCTTCTCCCGGCTGGGGCTCGAGTACGTCATCGTGCACGCCGACGCCGGGGCCATGGGCGGATCGCGCAGCGAGGAGTTCCTGCACCCGACGGCGATCGGCGAGGACACCTTCGTCCGCTCCGCCGGCGGGTACGCCGCCAACGTCGAGGCGTTCACGACGGTCGTGCCCGAGGCGCGGTCGACCGAAGGACTGCCCCACGCCGTCGTCCACGACACCCCCGACACGCCGACGATCCAGACGCTCGTCGACCTCGCGAACGCCGGGCACCCCCGCGAAGACGGTCGCGCCTGGACCGCCGCCGACACGCTCAAGAACGTCGTGCTCGCCCTCACCGATCTGGAGGGGACGCGCGAGCTCGTCGTCGTCGGACTCCCGGGCGATCGCGAGGTCGAGATGAAGCGCGCCGAGGTCGCGTTCGCGCCCGCGGAGGTCGAGGCCGCGACGGAGGAGGACTTCGCCGCGCACCCCGGCCTCGTGAAAGGGTACATCGGGCCGTGGTCGTCCGCCGGCGCCGTCCTCGGCGAGGAGTCGGCCACGGGCATCCGCTACGTCGTCGACCCCCGGGTCGTCGACGGCACCGAGTGGATCACCGGCGCGAACGAGCAGGGCCGTCACGTGTTCGGGCTCGTCGCGGGCCGTGACTTCACAGCGGACGGTGTCGCGGAGACCGCGGAGGTCCGGGCGGGCGACCCCGCGCCGGACGGTTCCGGTCCGGTCGAGCTCGCTCGAGGGATGGAGCTCGGCCACGTCTTCCAGTTGGGCCGCAAGTACGCCGAGTCGCTCGGCCTCAAGGTGCTCGACGAGAACGGCAAGCTCGTCACCGTCACGATGGGCTCCTACGGCATCGGCATCACGCGCATCCTCGCGACCATCGCCGAGCTGAACAACGACGAGAAGGGACTCGTGTGGCCGACGACCGTCGCGCCCTTCGACGTGCACCTCGTCGCGACGGGCAAGGAGGCAGCGGTGTTCGACACGGCGGAGTGGATCTCCGACCAGCTCGAGACCGCCGGTCTGGACGTCCTCTACGACGACCGCCCGAAGGTCTCGCCCGGCGTGAAGTTCGGCGACGCCGAGCTGCTCGGCGTGCCGACGATCG
>CAKTZW010000398.1 GCA_934636065.1 uncultured Labedella sp. | reverse complement strand
GTCATGGACCGCGTCGACCGCGACGCCGCGCGGATCGTGCTCGAGCGCGAGCTCGGCGTCGAGGTGCGCGAGGAGGCCGACCCGAACGCGCTCGGCGCGAACATCGACGAGCAGGGACGCGTGACCCGGGCGCTCTCGGCGCTCGACGACGCCCGGATCCCGCTCGCACAGTTCTCCCTCGGGCAGCCGACGCTCGACGAGGTGTTCCTGTCGCTGACGGGGCATCCGGCGGAGGAGAAGACGACGACCGAGGAGGACGCGGCATGACTCTCGACTCGACCCGCACCGAGGACGCCGGTGGCCCCGGGCAGGACAACGGTTCGAAGATCCTCTCGGCCCTCGCGAGCAGCGATCGCCCCTCCCCGCCGGGGCCGCTCTCGACGTCGCTGACGTTCGGGTGGCGCGCCCTCCTCAAGATCAAGCACGTCCCCGAGCAGCTCTTCGACGTCACGGTCTTCCCCGTGATGTTCACGCTGCTGTTCACCTTCCTCTTCGGCGGCGCGCTCGCCGGCAGCACCGTCGACTACATCCAGTTCCTGCTCCCGGGCATCATGGTGCAGGGCGTCATCATGATCACGATGTACACGGGGACGACGCTGCGGACCGACCTCGAGAAGGGCGTCTTCGACCGGTTCCGCTCCCTGCCGATCTGGCGTCCGTCCGCCCTCGTCGGCATGCTGCTCGGCGACGCCGTCCGCTTCACGATCTCGTCGGTCGTGACGGCGCTGCTCGGCCTGATCCTCGGATGGCGACCGGAGGGCGGGTTCCCGGGCGTCGTCCTCGGGGTCCTGCTGATCCTCCTGTTCTCCTTCAGCCTCGGGTGGATCTGGACGTTCCTCAGCCTCGTCCTGCGCACCTCCGGCTCGGTCATGGGTGTGAGCATGCTCGTCATCACCCCGCTCACGTTCGGGAGCAACATCTTCGTGGACCCGTCGACGATGCCGGGATGGCTGCAGGCCTTCGTCGAGGTGAACCCGGTGTCCCACCTCGTGACGAGTGTCCGCGCCGTCATGGGCGGGATGGACCCGGGCGGCAGCCTGCCGCTCACCGTCGTGTGGTCCGCCGTGCTCATCGCGGTCTTCGGCTCGCTCACGATGTGGCGGTATCGCGACGCGCGCTGACGGCGCGACGGTGGCGACCGCCATCGACGCGGCTGTGGAGGAGTTCTCGGGCCTCACCGTGCGCAACCGGGTGCGCGCTTGCACGCCCGGTCACTAGCCTCGACGCATGGCATTGCAACGGTTGGTCCTCGTCCGGCACGGTGAGAGCCTCGGGAACGAGGCGGCGTCGCGCGCCGACGCTCTGGGCGCGCACGTCGTCGACATCCCCACGCGGGACGCCGACACGCCGCTCTCCCCCACCGGAGCGGAGCAGGGCAGCGCTGTCGGCGTCGCCCTGACGGGGCTGGGACTCGACGATTCCGCCGCGCTGTGGAGCTCGCCCTACGTCCGGGCGCGGCACACGGCGGAGCTCGCGGTCGACAAGGCCGGCCTGCCGCTGCGCACCGTGGTCGACGAGCGGCTGCGCGACCGGGAGCTCGGCATCCTCGACGGGCTGACCAGCCACGGCGTCGACGCGCGGTTCCCCGACGAGGCGGCGCGGCGGGACCGGCTCGGCAAGATGTACTTCCGGCCGCCGGGCGGCGAGTCCTGGGCCGATGTCGCGTTGCGTCTCCGCTCGTTCCTCGCGGATGCGCTCGCGGCCCCGGCCGACCACGGCGTCGTTTTCGCGCACGAGGCGATCGTCTACCTCATCCGCTACGTCCTCGAGGGGTGGGACGAAGCGACCGTGCTCGCGGCGGCTCATCAGGAGCCGGTGCGGAACGCTGCGGTGACGGTGCTCGAGCGCGAGGAGTCCGGCTTCTGGCGGGCGACTCTCGTGGGGGATGTGTCGCACCTGCAGCAGTCCGGCGTCGAGACCACCCTGCACGCGGGAACGGATCGTGCGCCCACCGGAGGGCCGGTTGCGCCGGACACGGCGGCAGCGGGAACCGGACAGTCCCCCGCGGGCTCGGCCGAGCAGGCGGGGGCCGGTCGTGCCGGACAATGCTGAGCAGAGCGGGCCCCGGGAGGCCACGCCCGATGTTCTGAGGGAGTGGGGTCAGCCGCAGCCGGGCGAGTCCAAGTACGATCGCGGCGTCGTCCTGATCGTCGGTGGCGCTCGCCGGAGCCCCGGTGCGGTGGCGCTCGCCGGGGTCGCCGCGTTGCGGGTCGGCGCCGGCCGACTCACCCTCGCCGCCGCCGAGTCGGTCGCGGTCGGCCTCGCCATCGCGGTCCCCGAGAGCGGCATCGTCCCGCTCGCCGAGACTCCGGATGGCAGCGTGCGCGGCGACGCGGGTTCCGCTCTCGGGGCGGACCTCGACGGCGCGGATGTGGTCCTCGTCGGGCCGGGATTCGACGACCTCGAGGCGACCGCGCAGGTGCTCGACGAGATCGTCTCGCTCGTCGGCGACGACACCGTCGTCGTGCTCGACGCGTACGCGCTCCCGGCGGTTCACGACGACCCGGGCCGTGTGTCGTCCCTCGCGGGGAGACTCATCGTCACGCCCAACCCGACCGAGCTCGCGCTCCTCGCCGATTCCGACGAGGAGCTGCACGGCTCGGACCGCGACGCCGTCCTGCGGACCGCCGACTCGGTCGCGCGGCGATTGCACGCCGTCGTGGCGACCCAGAACGCTGTCGTCGGTCCCGACGGCGAGACGTGGACGATCGGGGCGGGAAACCCCGGCCTCGGCACCTCGGGAAGCGGCGACGTGCTCGCGGGGGCGATCGCGGGCATGGCGGCTCGCGGCGTCGAGCCCACGCGGGCCGCGGTGTGGGGAACGTACCTGCACGCGGCCGCCGGAGACCGCCGCGCGGTCGACGCCCCCGTCGGCTTCCTCGCTCGCGAACTCTCCGACGAATTCCCGTCCCTGCTCGCGTCGCTGCGCTGAACGAGCGCGATGCGGTCCGTCAGCCGTCCTCGCGGAGGCGCGCCCGCCGCCACTCGTAGATCGCGAGGTACGGCTTGAGGAGCAGTAGCTCACCGAAGCGGTAGTCCGCACCCCTCCGGAGGC
>CAKTZW010000397.1 GCA_934636065.1 uncultured Labedella sp. | reverse complement strand
GCGCGCCGTCCGAGTTGTCGATCGTGAGCGTGACCTCCGCACGCCCGAGCGGGCCCCGCGTGGAGGTGCCGGCGAAGATGACGTCCTCCATCTTCCCGCCGCGGAGCGTCTTGGCCCCCTGCTCGCCCATCACCCACGCGAGCGCGTCCACGACGTTCGACTTGCCCGAACCGTTCGGGCCCACGACGCACGTGACGCCCTGCTCGAACGCGAAGGTGGTCGGGGACGCGAACGACTTGAAGCCCTTGAGAGTGAGGCTCTTCAAGTACACGGAGGCGTCCCTTCGGCCGATCGGTTCGGGCGATCGTTCGGCTCTACGGTAGCCGACCACCGCCGAGAAGCCGTGCGCCCACGCGGGTGCCCCGGGCGGCGGGGACGGACGGTCCTCGACCGGGCCGCCGCGGTGTCGTATCCTGGCGGGCTGCCCGACGACCGATCGGGGTGGAGGACGACATGACGGCGGACAGGGTCACCCTGGAGGAGATGCGCATCCCGGACTCGCTCGACGGCGAGGAGGGGCCGCGTTCCGCGAGATGGTCGCGGTGCGCAACGCGATCGAGTCGGCGACCGTCGGCTCTGACGACTTCTCGTCGACGGCCGAGGAACTCCTCCCGATCTGGCGGAACTCCGTCGACGAGCCGAAGCGCCTGCTGCTCGCCCGCGTCGACGGCGCGATCGTCGGCCGGGCCGTCCTCGAGCTGCCGCCCGAAACGGGGTCGGTGACGGCGGCCGTCGAGGTCGCGGTGCTCCCCGACTTCCGCGAGGCGGGCGTCGGCACGGCGATGCTCGAGACCGTCGAGGCGTGGGCCGCCGAGGCCGGCCGGACCGTCCTCGAGTCGTTCGTGATCCATGGGCCGCTCGGCGACGCCCGGCCGTTGACGCCACCGACGGGCTTCGGTGCCGTCCCGGCCGACGCCCCCGAGGTCCGGTTCGCGCGGGGACGCGGCTACAGGCTCGAACAGGTCGCGCGGATGTCCAGGCTCGAGATGGACGTGGTCCTTCCTGGGATCCGAAGAGTGTTCGACGCCGCGGCCGCGCACGCGGCGGGTTATGTCGTCGAGACCCACGCCGGGATCCCGCCGAAGGAGTGGCTCGACGATCTCGCCCTGCTCCAGCGGCGCATGTCGACGGACGCACCGGCAGCCGGCCTCACGACGGACGAGGAGGAGTGGGACGCCGACCGTGTCCTGCGGCTGGCACGCGATCGGGAGGAGGGCGGGCGCACGACCCTGACGGCGGTCGCCCGCCGCTCGGGGTCCGGCGACCTCGTCGCCTTCAGCGAGCTCCTCGTCCCCGAGGACGCCTCGCGTCCCGTCGTCCAGGACTCGACCCTCGTCCTCTCCGAGCATCGTGGGCATCGGCTCGGCATGCTCGTGAAGGCCGCGAACCTCGTCTTCCTCCACGACGTGTCGCCCGAGGCGCGATCGGTGACGACGTTCAACGCCGAGGAGAACCGTCCGATGCTCGACGTGAACGAGGCACTCGGCTTCCGTCCCGTCGGCGCTGAGGGCGCGTGGCGCAAGGACGTCTGACGGCGGCCGCGGAGACTCAGCGCAGCGGCTGGCACACCGCGCAGAAGTGGGACGACCTGTTGGCGAACGACACCCGGACGATCAGTTCGCCGCACCGCGGGCAGGCCTTCCCCTCCCGCCCATAGGCGTTGAGGCTGTGCGCGAAGTACCCCGCCTGACCGTTGACGTTGACGTACTGGGCGTCGAAGCTCGTACCGCCCTCCGCGAGCGCGCGGCGGAGCACGGCCCTGACCTCGTCGAGGAGGAGGGCGACGTCGGCGCTCGTCAGCGACTCCCCCGGCTGCTCCGGCGAGATCATCGCCGTCCAGAGCGACTCGTCCGCGTAGATGTTGCCGATGCCGGAGACGACGGTCTGGTCGAGCAGGATCCGCTTGATCGCGCTGCGGCTGGAACGCACCCGCGTCTCGAGGCGCTCCACGTCGAGATGGGGGTCGAGCGCGTCCCTCGCGATATGGGCGACCCGCTCCGGGAGCACCGGCGCCCCGGCGTCGCCGCCGTCGTGTCCGGCCGGTCGCCCGTCGGGCGTCGGCACGAGCGGGTCGATGGCGAGTCCCCCGAAGATGCGCTGGTCCGCGAAGTTCACGAGCAGCTCCCCGTGCACGGGGTTGTCGAGGTGCAGCGCGACGCGTGTGAAGCGGTCCACTTCGCCCGGACGGCGCAGCAGCAGTTGGCCGCTCATGCCGAGATGGCCGACGAGGGCGCGCCCGTCGTCGAGCGGGAACCAGAGGAACTTGCCGCGTCTGACCGCCGAGAGCATCGTCCGACCGGTCAGGTCCGACTCGAAGGATGCGCCGAGGTGCCGCCGGAGCGAACGGGCGTCGAACACGTCGATGCCCGTGACCGTGGCACCCGTGACAGCCGCAGCCAGTCCCGCTCGGACCACCTCGACCTCAGGGAGTTCGGGCATCGGGGGTGCGGGAGTCGAGCTCGTTCCAGGCGGCGAGGGCCGCGGCCATCTCGGCGTGCTTCTTGCTCGACCCGGTCCCCTCTGCCGTCACCAGGTCCCCCACCGACACGCGGGCGACGAAGGTGCGCGCGTGATCGGGACCGGATCCCGAGATGACGTAGGTCGGCGCCGGGGCGTTGAGCGCGGCCGCGGCCTCCTGCAGGCTCGTCTTCGGGTCCATCGTCGCCCCGAACCGATCGATCTCGCCGATGAGGGGGGTCAGCAGCCGCAGGACGAGCGCCTTCGCGACCTCGGGGCCGGAATCCAGGAAGACCGCGCCGAAGATCGCCTCCATCGTGTCGGCGAGGATCGACGACTTGTCACGCCCGCCCGTGAGCTCCTCGCCCCGGCCGAGGCGGAGGTAGCGCCCGAGCTCGATGCCGCGAGCAACCACGGCGAGAGCGACCGTCGACACGACGCTCGCCCGCATCTTCGCGAGGGACCCCTCCGGCAGCTCCGGGTTCTCGCGGAACAGCTTCTCGGTGACGGCGAGACCCAGCACCGAGTCGCCGAGGAACTCGAGGCGCTCGTTGTGCGGGACTCCGCCGTTCTCGTACGCGAACGAACGATGGGTCAGCG
>CAKTZW010000396.1 GCA_934636065.1 uncultured Labedella sp. | reverse complement strand
GGGGGCGGTCCCAGTACAGCTCGATGCCGTTGCCCTCGGGGTCGGTGAAGTAGAAGGCCTGACTGACGAGGTGGTCGGCGCTGCCGGTGAACGTCTGCGGTGCCTGCCGCGCCACGGAGTAGACGGCGGCCGCGAGAGCGGCCTGCGACTCGAAGAGGATCGCCGTGTGGAAGAGCCCCGCGGATCCCTGCGGCGCGTGTCGCAGCTCCGGGGAGTGCACGAGCACGACGATGGCGCGAGCGCCCCGGCCGAGCGTGACCGTGTTGCCCTCGGCACCGAGCACCTCGAGCTTCACCACGTCGCGGTAGAACCGGGTCATCCCGTCGAGGTCGCCTACCAGGAGCGTGACGGCGCCCATGGCGGTGTCGGCGGCGAGGTGATCGGCTGTTCCAGCCCGTTCATTCATGTGAATGGTCAACCCGTTCGACCGGCGCGGCATTCCCCTGCGTCCCTTCTCGATGGTCCTCCTTGACCATGTTGTCGGAACACGGTCTGGAATCGAGTCGACGGAAGCCGACGCGCTCGAAGGAGGGGACGATGAAGCGGGTGAAGCCCGGAGACGGGGGAGCGCTCCAGCCGTTCCGGTGGTGGCAGCTCTTCTCGCGTTCGCTGTTCCACCTCCCGCTCGCCGACGGGCCGGCCGGACCGGAGGTGTGGTCGATCGACGTTCGGCACGGGGGCGACTCCAACGGCGTCGTGATCGCCCAGCTCTACCGGAACGGCCGCAATGAGGCCCGATCGAAGGTACCGGCCCGCTTCCCCGTGACGGGCGGGGTGATCGAGGTCGCAGCCAGCGCGTACGGTCTCAAGCGCTGCCGGTACGTCTCCGTCGATGGGACGCAGCGTCAGCTCGACCCCGATCCGAGGTCGGCGGAGGGGCGCCGAGCGGCCCTGGATCGCACGCATCCCGTCATCAGTCGCGCGATCGGTGCCGTGTCCCTCGCCGTCGTGATCGTCGCCTTCGTGCTCGGCGTACCGCAGATCGTCGACCAGATCACGCACATCCCGGCCGTCGCCGAGCGCGTCGGCACGTTCGTGAGCCCCGTGCGCCTTCCGGAGTGGGCCAACTACGGACTCCTCGTCGGGACGGTCGTGGCCAGCACGGAACGCGCGCTCCGCCTCCGCTACAACGCCATCCTCGACGGGGGGATCGCCGGCGACGAGTAGTCCCATCGACGTCATCGGCCCCGCCGGCCGGGATCTGCGTCAAGATGAAAGCACCGATGACGGGGGACCGCGGCCGTCGTCGCGATCGAGAGGAGAGGCCATGCGTCCGTACATGGACAAGGTCATGCCGGGGGCGTGGAAGGCGGCGGAGACGTTCGCCTACGCGGTCCGGGACGAGGCCATGCGCGCCGGCCTCACCATCCAGGAGTCGGAGCTGATCAAGCTGCGGGCGTCGCAGATCAACGAGTGCGCCTTCTGCCTCGACCTGCACGCCCGCGAGGCGCGGAAGTCGGGGCTGCCGCAGCAGAAACTCGACGTGCTGGCGGCGTGGCGGGAGACCGACCTGTTCGACGAGCGCGAGAAGGCGGTGATCGCCGTCGCCGAGGCGTCGACGTTGTTCCCCCTCACGGAGGAGTTGGAGGCCGACCTCTTCGGCGCCCGGACGGTGCTCGGTGAGGAGGCGTTCGTGGCCGCCGAGTGGATCGCCGTCACGATCAACGCGTTCAACCGCATCTCGGTCCTCAGTCGTCATCCGGTGCGGCCCCGCGACGACGACGGCACGGTCCTCCGGTGAGCAACCTCGAGAAGACCGCCGCCGTCGACGTCCTGGCCACGGCGATCTCGACGGACTCGACCGAGGTCCTCGAGCCGCGGCTCGTCCCGCTCGGCGGCGTCCGGGCGATGACCGTGTACCGGACGCTCCCTCAGCGGCAGCGATCGCTCGTCGGGGCGTGGTGCTTCCTCGACCACTATGGTCCCGACGACGTGGCGGAGACCGGCGGGATGCAGGTGCCGCGGCATCCGCACACGGGACTCGCGACGGTGTCCTGGTTGTTCTCCGGGCGCATCGCGCACCTCGACTCGGGTGGCAACGCCGCCGATGTCGTGCCGGGGGAGCTCAACCTCATGATCGCCGGCCGCGGCATCACGCACCAGGAGCTGAGCGACGAGCGCACGAGCACCCTGCACGGTGTCCAGCTCTGGTACGCGCTGCCGGAGCGCACGCGATTCACGGAGAACGCGTTCGCCCACTACGCACCCGAGCCGGTCCCGCTGTCCGGAGCGACCGTGCGTGTGTTCATCGGGACGCTCGTGGGGTCCACCTCCCCGGTCGAGACCCGCACCCCCGATCTGCTCGGCGCCGAGCTGCTGATCGAACCGGGTGGCGAGGTGCGTGTCCCCGTGCGAGCCGACTTCGAGCACGCCGTCCTCGCAGAGAGCGAAGAGGTCACGGTGAACGGGACGGCCGTCGATCACCGCTCCCTGGCGTACGTCGCTCCGGGGTCCGAGACTCTCGTCATTGCGGCGGGCGACGCGGGAGCGCGGGTCATCCTCCTCGGTGGCGTCCCGTTGGGGGAGCGGATCGTGATGTGGTGGAACTTCGTCGGCCGCAGCCACGACGAGATCGTCGAGTTCCGCCGTCGCTACCAGGCGGAGCTCGGCTTCGAGCCCGCCGACCCTCGGGACGACGGCCTCCCCGCGCTGTTCGGGTCCTTCCCGGAGGGACAGCCGCGGCCGCTGCCCGCGCCGCCCCTCCCGATCACCACGCTCCTCCCGCGCGGGTGATGGACGCGGTGCGACGCGGGTCATGATTCGTTCACTCGTCCTCACTGTGGTCATCGCCGTGGTATTGCTCGCCACGGCGTGGGCCGTTCCTGTCGATGAAGACCAGAAGTGGATGGTATTCGTCGTCGTCGTCGTCGTCGCCGTCGTCTTGTTCGTGATCGCATTGCGCGCATTCAACGTATTCGCGCCGCGCAACGATCGGCACTGAACGCTCGCGCGAGCCGACTCGCCGTGATGGCCGCTCGGGGCGTTCAACGAGGAGCGCGCGAACAGCGCGGCCGACGCGAGTTCGACACGGACCACCTCGAGACCGCGCGTGGCCCTCGGA
>CAKTZW010000395.1 GCA_934636065.1 uncultured Labedella sp. | reverse complement strand
AAGACGCGGCCGGCACCCCACTGCCGCGTCCAGATCGCCGGGGAGGTGACGGGGCGCGTCCACGGGTCCCACTCGCGAACCGCCTGGGTCGTCGTGGCGAGGACGTCGTTGTAGTCGTCGTGCAGAACCCAGTACTGCTCGGTGACGAGCTCGAAGTCGGCGATGCCGCGCGTGATCGGATGGTCGGCGGCCGCCGGCGTCATCTCGATGACGTGAGGAACGTAGTTGTCGGACTGCTCACCGCTCCGCTCCTCGGGGTGCTTGCCGGGGTGGGCGGCGAACTGACCGCCGATCAGCTGCAGGTAGTCGGAGTTGTTGCGGTACGAGTCGGCGATGCCCCCGTGCCACCCGGCCAGACCCGTGCCGCTCTCGACGGCCGAACGCAGTCCCTCGAACTCCTCGCGCTCGATCGTCGACATGGTGTTCGTCTGCACGACGAGGTCGACCGTCCCCATGAAAGCGGCGTCGGCATAGACGGCGGGCGACTCCTCGACGCGCACGTCGAATCCGTTGTCCTCGAGGAACGGGATGAAGAGATCGGTCGTCTCCGTCGGTTGGTGCCCATCCCACCCCCCGCGAACGACGAGCGCTCTCTTCGAGCCGGTCACGGGGGTGTCTAGAGTCATCATCGTCCTCGGTGGTGCGGGGGAGCAGCAGCTTTTTCGCGCCGAGTTGCGCAACTATAGCTCGAGTGCTATCTGTGTCCGGACCAGTGTGCGCCTCGATGTCGCCCCACGCAAGCGTTTCGCGGCTTGGGATGCACACCGAGTTCTGGCACGTTTGCGCAACTTTACCTAGGGTGGAGGGCATGACCGCGTCCCGTCCCACTCCACGCCCGACGATGGCGCGGATCGCCGAGGCCGCTGGAACGAGTGTGCCGACGGTGTCGAAGGTCCTGAACGGGGGCACCGATGTGTCGGAGGCGACACGGAGGCGAGTGATGGATGTCGCTCGTGACCTCGGGTATCAGCGGGGACCGCGGCGACGTCCGGGGGAGCACGGGGGAGCGCAGGGCATCGTCGACGTCGTCGTGAGCCACATCGAGGGGTCCTGGATCGGCCGAGTACTCGAGGGCGTCGAGCGGGAGACAGCCGCGACCGGCACCGATCTCGTGCTCACGGTCGCGCGTTTCGATGACGGGTGGGTGCAGCGCGTTCTCCGCCGCCCGACCCTGGGCGTCATCACCGTCCTCGTCGACACGAGCGTCTCGGAGCTGCACGCGCTGATGGCGGCGGGACTCCCGGTCATCGTGATCGATCCGGGCTCGAGGCCGCCGAAGGGCGTCGCGAGCATCGGCGCGACGAACTGGGACGGCGGCCGCCTCGCCGCCGAGCACCTCCTGAGCCTCGGTCACCGCGAGATCGCGATCGTGGGCGGCAGCCCGTCTCACCTCTTCAGCAGCGCACGGATCGACGGGTTCACGACGGCGCTCCGTGGGCGAGGGGTCGATGTCCGTCCGGAGCGACTCGTATACGGGGAGTGGAACCGCGGTCAGGCGGGGGACGTGTTCGGCCGACTCCTCGACGGTTCCGACGGCCGACCGACCGCCGTCTTCGCGTGCTCCGACACCATGGCCCTCGGCGTCTACGACGCGGCAGCGGAGCGGGGCGTGAGGATCCCCGAGGACCTCAGCGTCGTCGGATTCGACGACGTCCAGGAGGCGACGTGGGCGTCGCCGCCACTCACGACCGTGCAGCAGCCGATCTCGGAGATGGGCGCCGCCGCGTTCCGCATGCTGGGTCGGCTTCGGCAGGCCGGCGACTCCGACGGAGCGGAGTCAGCCGTTCGTATCGAACTCGAGACGGGCCTGGTGGAGCGCCTTTCGACGCGGCCTCGGGATGACGAACCGCGAGAGTGACCGGCCGCGCGGGGTGAGAACCCAGGCGAGGAGACCGCCGAGCACCGACGCTCCGGCGGCGAAGACCACGGGGAATGCGCCGCGCTCGGTCGGCCGCGGCTGCACGGACACCGTCGCGACCTGATCCCGTGCGACATCCGGCCCGCCGAGGGCCGCCCCGGTGAGGTCCGGTGAGTACGTCGCGATCTCGTCGACACGACCCGTCGCGACGTCCGCCCAGGCGAACGAGGACTCGTTTCTTCCGGACAGGTCCGAGAGGTGCAGAAGGAGCGTCTCGCCGTCACGCCAGCCGATGGCCGACCCGACGACGCCCGACTCGAGGGGGATCGTCGCGAGCTCGGGTTCGCGTCCGGCGAGGTCGACGACGACGATGCCCGAGTCGGTCGCCGCGGCGAAGCGGTCGCCTCCGGGGGACCATGCGTCGCCGTCCAGGTACGCCGGGGACCCTCCGAGGTCGATCGGGACCACGTCGGAGCCGTCCGCGTCCAGGACGACGATCCCGTCGGCGGTGTCGGCCGCGATGCGACGCCCGTCGGGGGAGAGGGCCGCGCCGCCGACGTCTGTGGGTTCGGCATACGGCGTCAGTTCACCGGTGCTGAGACTCAGGAGCGCGAGCGAACCGTGCAGACGGAACTCCTGATCGAGCAGGGGACTCAAGGGACCGTCGTCGGCGAGGAGGAGCACCGATCCGGTCGAGTCGATGCTGAGCGGCACAGCGTCACCGCCGTCGGAGACCGGGAACTCGCGACGCTGACCGTCTCCGATCGACGCGACGGTGACGACTCCGGAGCCGGCGAGGCCCGCCGTGACGACGAAGGAGCCGTCCGGGGACAGCACCGATGGGGCGGGGTCGCCCTGATCGACCGGCGCCGCGAGCTCCTCGGCCACCGAGTACCGGCGGTACGTGCTCCCGTCCGAGCCGAGGAGGACCGACTGGGGCGCATCGAGGAACTCGACGCCGTAGCCGTTCTGGTACAGCAGGAAGGCCGACTCCATGTTCGATGGCCCGAGAGGCGGCGTCCACCACGCGTACGACGCCACCTCGCGGGGCAGAACCGGCCGGAGCCGGCGCTCTCCAAGGGGATTAGCGGCGGCACGCTGGATATCATTATGAATTTCCTCTCAGAGCAGAGCGATTATGTGACCGCCAACGAGATCGCCGAGGGAACAGGCCTTGCGTATCAGACGGTCTATCGCTATTTGCAGCATCTGGTGC
>CAKTZW010000394.1 GCA_934636065.1 uncultured Labedella sp. | reverse complement strand
GTCCACGATCCCGCGTTCCACGAGTCGGCGCGCGGCGCGACGAGCCGGCTCCATCAGATCCCGCCACCCGTCGTCGTCGCCCACCGCGCGAGCGGCGTCCGACGGGCAGATGGTCGCCGTCGCCGCGCGCCTGTCGAGCAGGTCGAGGATCGTCTCCTCGAGACGTCGGTCGACCGCCGTCACCCCGCGCCGGCGGCAGGCGTCCGAGCAGTAGCGGACGTCGTCCCAGTCGTCCGCCCACTTCGCGCGCCACTCGATGCGCCGCCCGCACGACGCGCACGTCTTGTCCGCGCGGTCGGGAGTGCTCGTGCGTGCTCGATGGGCCATGCCCCCATCCTCCGGCCGTCGCGGTGCGCCGGCCAGGGGGTGGCGCCGGCGGCGATCGCTCCCGCTATGGTCGACGGATGACGGACGACGACGCCCTCCTCGAACGCGTCGCCGACGCGTTCGCTCGTCTCCCCGGCGTTGAGGCGGTCGCCCTCGGCGGCTCCCGGGCCTACGGCGGCACCACGGTGGAGAGCGACTGGGACGTCGCGCTCTACTACCGGGCCGGATTCCACCCCCAGGCGGTCCGAGACCTCGGATGGCCCGGACACCTCACGGACATCGGTGGCTGGGGTCCGGTCTTCAACGGCGGAGGGAAGCTCGAGGTCGAGGGACGCGCGATCGACGTGCACTACCGGGATCTCCTGCTCATCGACCGGATCCACGACGAGGCGGAGCGCGGGGAGTACCGCGTCGAGCCGCTCCTGTTCCATCAGGCCGGGCTCCCCAGCTACATCCTGCTGGCCGAGCTCGGCCTCAACCGCACGCTGCGGGGCCGGCTCCCGGACTGGCCGTACCCAGAGGCGCTACGACGCACGGCGCCCGCCCGCTGGTGGTCGGATGCGTCGAGGACGCTGGGCTACGCCCGCGACGGGCACGCGCGTCGCGGGCGCGTCGCCCAGACGGCGGGTCTCCTGAGCGAAGCGGCCTGCCGTGCCGCTCACGCCGTCCTCGCCGCGCGAGCGCAGTGGGTGACGAACGAGAAGCGCCTCCTCGCCCTCGCCGGGCTCGACATCGACGACGCCGTCACCGGCCTGCGCCCCGATCCCGCCGTCCTCGTCGCGGCCGTCGACGACGTCGAGCGTCGGCTCGCGGAGGCCGTCGCCCGGGAGGGCCTCCGCCTCTGACGCGGCCCCGGTCGCGCCACGCCCCGTCCGCTCCTCCGACGAGGTGACGGACCGGCGTCATGATCCGCCGCGCTCCTGCTCTCTCAGATGGGCGCTCGTGGGGGCGCCGAGGACGACAGGGGGCATCATGACGAGCACGACCACGATCACCGCGGCGCCGACCGCGGCGCGACCTGCCGAGCAGCCGACCGGATCCGCGACAGCTGTCGACGCCGCGACGGCACGACGACTCGCCGCCCTCGTCGACCAGCTGCAGGAGCGCGACCGACGCCACCTCGAGGCACGCGCTGTGCGGCGACCGGCCGTGTGGATCGGCGGCCTGACCGCGGCCGCTGTCGCGGTCGCCCACGTCGCCGTGCTGCTCGCCGTGCCACTCACCACGTGGTGACATGACGGCCGACCGACTCGCGGGCGGGTCAGGCCGGTGGCGGACCGTACGTCGCGGCGAGGAAGGCCGCATAGCCGCCGGGGGTGCGGCCGATGCGGCGGCCGGAGGTCGTCACGGCCGCGTCGAGGGTCGCCTCGACGCGGAGCTCCGGAACGGCGGCTCGTGCCCGGGCCACGAGGTCGACGTCCTCGTGCTCCGCGAGCGCGGCGAAACCGCCGAGCGCCCGATAGCTGCCGGCGCGGATCCCGAGGTTCGCGCCGTGGACGTTGCCGGGCAGGTGGCCGGGCGGGTGAGCGTCGAGCCACCGCCGTCGGTCCTCCGGGGTGAAGTCGTCGGCATCCGGCCGCACCGTGCCGAGCAGGAGGTCCACCCCCGCGCGGCATGCGGCGGCATGGGCGACGAACCAGTCGAGCGGCACGCGCGAGTCGCCGTCCGTGTTCGCGATCCACCTCCTGCCCGGGGAACGCGGGGGGACGGTGGCGAGCGCAGCGTCGATGCCCGCCCGTCGCGCCGCTCCCACGTTCCGGGCGTCGACGGTCACGATCGTCACCTCGGACGAGAAACCCTGGACGATCCCGGCGGTGCGGTCGGTGCACGCGTCGAGCACGACCGTGAGGGCGACAGTGATGCCGTGGTCGAGGCCGCGCGCGTGGTCGCGAGCCGCGAGCAGAGCGACGATGCTCGGCCCGATGAGGGCCTCCTCGTCGTGGGCCGGCACGATCGCGTCCACCTGAACGGGCGCCGCGCCACCGCCGCGTCTCACGCGACGAGACCGGCGCGCATCGCCACGGACGGAGCGTCGGCCGCGACGAAGACGTCGAGCACGACGTCGTCCTCCTCGTGGTGCACGGCGCGGCGGCCTCGCCAGCGGGCGGCGATGCGCGCGTGCACCGTGGCGGCGTCGCTCACGGCGTCGTCGTCGGGGTGCCGCCAGTGGCATGCGACGAAGACGCCGTCGGACTCGAGGGATGCGCTGACCCGCTCGACCGTGCGATCGATGTCGTCCTCGGACAGGTAGTACCCCACCTCCGACATCACGACGAGGTCGAATGTCCCCTCCGGCCACTCGGCGGGGATCGTCATCCGCTCGAAGGTCGCTGTCGGTGCCGTGCGCCGGGCTGCCGCGAGCGGCGCCTCCGCGATGTCGACTCCGAGGACGACGTCGCTGCGCTCGGCGAGGCGCGCGGCGAGCTCCCCGGTCGAGGATCCGAGCTCGAGGGTGCGGGTGAAACGTTCGCGCGGCAGGGCGGCGAGGAGCACGTCGCGCTTGCGTCGCTCGTACCAGGTGGAGAAGTCCCAGCCGCCGGGACGCCGCGCGTAGAACGCGTCGAACGAGTCCCGCGACCGCGACGTCGGGACGGCACCGCCGGGCTCGGTGACGAACAGTACCTCGGCATCGCGCGAGAAGTGCGCGAGGTGCCGCTCGTCCACGATCGCCTCGTCACCCGGGGAGGGGGAGAGGGGGTCCGTCTGCGAGCGGTAGGCCGCGATGGCCGCCGCCTTCGCGGCGAGCGCCTCGGCGCCGAGGCGGA
>CAKTZW010000393.1 GCA_934636065.1 uncultured Labedella sp. | reverse complement strand
CCTACGTCTGGGACTACTCGGCCGACGGGTCGGCGATGCGCATCTTCTGGGACACGGCGATCCTGCTCGACCCGGTCGCCCGTCGACTCCATGAGGGACGCCGCTTCGCGTCGTGGAGCGCGGGTGAGGTCGCCCGGCGCTTCGCAGCGGCAGGGCTCCAGAACGTCGAGATCGGCGAGATCGTCGTCGACACGGTGTTCCAGGACTTCGCCGACTACTGGGAGCCGATGCTCGGAGGGCAGGGGCCGGCGCCCGCCTACGTCGCGTCGCTCGAGTCGGCCGCGGTCGACGCCCTGCGGGAGGCCGTGTACCGCCAGCTCCCACTGGCGGCCGACGGCAGCATCCCGCTCCGCTCCCGCGCATGGGCGGTCCGCTCGACAGCGCCCTGACGTCCGGTGTCGGCCGCGTCAGGCCTCGCGCTTGCTCAGCAGGTCGCGGATCTCCGCGAGAAGCTCGACCTCGGTCGGCGCGAGCGGGGCCTGGTTCTCCTCGACGGGCTTGTTCTTCGCGAGCAGGGCGTCGGCCCGCTTCTTGAGTGTGTTGATGGGCAGCACGAAGACGAAATAGACGACCGCGGCGATGATGAGGAAGTTGAGGATCGCCCCGAGGATCGCGCCGAAGTGGATGGTCGCCTCGCCCCCGCTCACCGTCGGGATGGCGACGGGGAACGCCTCGTTGAGGCTCTGGGCGTTGAAGA
Organism: uncultured Labedella sp.; assembly: GCA_934636065.1. Lineage (GTDB taxonomy): Bacteria > Actinomycetota > Actinomycetes > Actinomycetales > Microbacteriaceae > Labedella. Next base: position 2,396 of record CAKTZW010000393.1, on the reverse strand, counting down.
TCGCCCCGATGACGGGGTTGAAGAGATTCGTCACGATCGCGTTGACGACGCCGGAGAAGGCCGCGCCGATGACGACGGCCACCGCGAGGTCGATGACGTTCCCGCGGAGGATGAACTCCTTGAAGCCCTTGATCATGTCCGTGTCCCCTCGTTCCCTGACTGCGAGTGCGTGCGGCGCCGCTCGGCGCGCACCTCGATGATGACGCGTCGCCCCGCCCTCACGACGACGACGAGCCGCTGCTCGAGGATCCGCCGCTCGACCCGGACGATCCCGACGAGCCGCTCGACCCGGACGACGCCGCCGAGCCGGCCGATCCCGAACCGCCCGATCCCGAACTGCCCGACGTCGAACCGCCCGACGACGAGCCCGATGACGCCGACCCGCCCGACGCCGAGCCGGATGACGGCGAACCGGAGGACCCGGCGCGGGAGTCCGTGCGGTAGAAGCCGCTGCCGTTGAAGGTGACGCCGATCGAGCCGAAGACTTTGCGCAGCCGGCCGCCGCACACGGGGCATTCGGTCAGGGCGTCGTCGGAGAAGGACTGGTAGATGTCGAAGGCGTTTCCGCAGTCGGCGCAGCGATAGGCGTAGGTGGGCATCCGTGTCTCTCGTGGTGGGTGCGGCGTGGTGGGTGCGGCGTGGTGGGTTCGGGGCGCGACGCGCGGGAAGCAGACGGGGCCTGTGGTGGGCGGTGCTCCCCGCGGCGACGGTCAGAAGTCGATGATGCGGTCGGGCGTCACGACGCCGTCGACGGGCTGGTCGTGCCGCTCCCGCGGCACCTCGTCGACGAGCTCGGAGTCATACACGACCGCGTACACCGGGGGACATTTCTCCATCGACCCGAGGGTCTTGTCGAAATAGCCCTTGCCCCATCCCATCCGCATCCCGTCGCGTCCGATCGCGGCCGCGGGGACGAGGATGAGGTCGACGTCGTTGATCGCGAGCGGGCTGAGGAGCTCGCCGGACGGTTCCGGCATGCCGAACATGCCGACGAGCTCGACCCCGTCCTCGCCGACGGTCCAGTCGAGCAGACCGTCCTCGCGGCTCACGGGGAAAAGGACGCGGATTCCCTCGGCGCGCGCCCACGAGAGGAACGGCCGGGTGTCGGGCTCGGACGGGGCGGACAGGTAGCACGCGACCGATCGCGCGCTCAGTCCGAGGGTCAGGGACTGCAGGTTCTCCGTGAGTCCGGCCGACGCGTGCTCCTGCTCGGAGGAGGTCAGGTTCTGCCGGCGTTCGCGCAATTCGGCTCGGAGGGCACGCTTGCGGTGCTCCGCGTCGGTCGTCATGCGCACATTCTAGTTCCGGCATCCCCGCGGCGTGTCCCCCGTAGATCCGACGGCCGGCGAGAGCGATTATCGCTACGCTGGCCCGATGGGACACAGAGTGGAAAAAGCCGTAATTCCTGCTGCGGGCCTGGGGACGCGCTTCCTTCCGGCCACGAAGGCCATGCCGAAGGAGATGCTGCCGGTCGTCGACAAGCCCGCCATCCAGTACGTGGTGGAGGAGGCCGTGGGCGCCGGTCTCGAGGACGTGCTCATGATCATCGGGCGCAACAAGAACATGATCGCGAACCACTTCGATCGTGTCGCCGAGCTGGAGCACAACCTTCTCGCCAAGGGCGACGAGAAGAAGCTCGCTCGTGTGATGGAGTCGACCGACCTCGCCGACATCCATTTCCTGCGCCAGGGCGACCCGAAGGGACTCGGCCACGCCGTGCTCCGCGCGAAGAGCCACGTGGGCGACAACCCCTTCGCCGTCCTGCTCGGCGACGACCTCATCGACGAGCGCGACCCGCTCCTCACGCGCATGCTCGACGAGCAGGAGAGCCGCAACGCGACCGTGATCGCCCTCCTCGAGGTCGATCCCGACTCGATCCACCTCTACGGTGCCGCCGAGGTCGAGCCGACCGACGACCCCGACGTCGTCAAGGTCACGGGCCTCGTCGAGAAGCCCGCGAAGGAGGACGCCCCCTCCAACCTCGCGATCATCGGTCGCTACGTGCTGCGGCCCGAGGTCTTCGACATCCTCGAGACCACGGAGCCGGGCAAGGGCAACGAGATCCAGCTCACCGACGCGCTCCAGGTGCTCGCGGCGGACGACGAGATCGCCGGCGGCGTGTACGGCGTCATCTTCCGCGGCCGTCGATACGACACGGGCGACCGTCTCGACTACATCAAGGCGATCGTGCAGCTCGCCCTCGACCGTGACGACCTCGGCGCGGACCTCGGTCCGTGGCTCAAGGACTTCGCGGGCAACCTCGACTGATCGCCGGATCGATCCCGGCGGAAGGACTGCCATGGCGGCGCCGCTTCCCGTCCTGCGGGACGGAGACATCTCGATGCGTTCCATCCGGTTGCGCGACGCGAAGGCGGTCGAGCGCGAGCTGATGGAGA
>CAKTZW010000392.1 GCA_934636065.1 uncultured Labedella sp. | reverse complement strand
CCTCCGGGCTGTCGGCGGGCAGCGGGTAGCCGATCTCGGCCGCGATCTCGAAGACCGTGGCCGGTCGCAGGCCGCCGTCGAGGTGGTCGTGCAGGGAGACCTTGGGCAGGTCCCGCAGATCGATGCCATCGGAGTAGTAGTCGTCGTCGCTCGTGCTCACCCGTTCAGCGTACCGCGGCGGTGCCCGCCCGGCAGGGCGGATCCGGCGTCAGCCGATGCGCTGACGGACGAGCGGTCCGCGCTCGACGACGGTCCCGAGCGGCGCGATCTCCCACGCGCCCTCGACCGCGGACAGGGCCCGCTCGAAGCGCGAGTCGTCGTCGGCGGAGAGCGTGAAGAGGGGCTGGCCCGCGACGACCTCGTCCCCCGGCTTCACGTGCAGGTCGATTCCCGCGGCATGCAGCACGGGGTCCTGCTGTCGGGCGCGACCGGCACCCAGGCGCCACGCGGCGATCCCGAAGGGAAGCGCCTCCTGCCGGCTCACCACGCCGGCGCGGTCCGCGGTCACCGTGTGGGTCTCGTTCGCGACCGGGAGCGGGGCGTCGGGGTCTCCGCCCTGTGCCGCGATCGCCGCGCGCCAGGAGTCCATGGCGCGTCCGTCGGCGAGCGCCGCCTCGACGTCGGCGTCGGGCTGCCCGACGAGCGCGAGCATCTCCCGCGCGAGCGCGACGGTGAGTTCGACGATGTCGGCGGGTCCACCGCCCGAGAGCACCTCGACCGACTCGCGCACCTCGTTGGCGTTGCCGATCGCGAGTCCGAGCGGCACGTTCATGTCGGTGAGCAGCGCGGAGGTGGCGACACCGGCGTCCGTGCCGAGCTCCACCATGGTGCGGGCGAGTTCCTCCGCCTTGGCGTAGTCCGTCATGAAGGCGCCGGAGCCGAACTTCACGTCGAGGACGAGCGCCTCGGTGCCCTCGGCGATCTTCTTGGACATGATGCTCGAGGCGATGAGCGGGATCGCCTCAACGGTTCCGGTGATGTCGCGCAGGGCGTACAGCCGCTTGTCCGCCGGAGCGAGTCCGCTGCCGGCGGCACAGATGACGCCGCCGACATCGCGCAACTGGGCGAACATCTCCTCGTTCGTGAGGTCGGCGCGCCACCCGGGGATCGACTCGAGCTTGTCGAGGGTGCCGCCCGTGTGGCCGAGCCCGCGGCCCGAGAGCTGCGGGACGGCGACTCCGAACGACGCGACGAGGGGCATGAGCGGGAGCGTGATCTTGTCGCCGACGCCGCCCGTCGAGTGCTTGTCGACGGTGCGCCTGCCCAGCCCGGCGAAGTCCATCCGCTCGCCCGATGCGATCATCGCGAGGGTCATGTCCCGGATCTCGCGGCGGCTCATGCCGCGGATGAGGATGGCCATGGCGAGCGCCGACATCTGCTCGTCGGCGACATAGCGACGCGTGTAGGCGTCGATGAGCCAGTCGATCTCGGCGGTGGAGAGCTCCCCGCCGTCGCGCTTGGTGCGGATGAGGTCGACGACGTCGAACGCCTCGACGGAAGCGGTCGACGGACTCGTGTCGTTCACAGGGGGTTCCTTTCCGGTCGGCGCGAGGTGGCACCGACGACAGCGCCGAAGCGCGGGATCAGCGTGCGTAGGCGTCGAGCGTGCTCGGCCCGAAGGCGTCGGGGAGGACCTGATCGATCGTGCGCACGCCCGAGACGGTCTCGAGCAGCATGCCGGGTGCGGCGTGCTCGAAGAGCAGCTGGCGGCAGCGTCCGCACGGCATCAGGATGTTGCCGTCGCCGTCGACGCAGGTGAAGCGCACGAGCTTCCCTCCGCCCGTGAGGTGGAGCGTGGACACGAGCGCGCACTCGGCGCACAGCGTGAGACCGTACGAGGCGTTCTCGACATTGCAGCCGGCGATGACGCGGCCGTCGTCGACGACGGCCGCGACGCCCACCGGGAACTTCGAGTAGGGGACGTAGGCCTTCCGCATGGCGTCCGCCGCGACGGCGCGCAGCCCGTCCCAGTCGGTGTCGGGGGTCCCGATCGGCTCGTCGGTCATGACTTGATGTACGGCTTTCCTGAGGCGGCGGGCCCGCGCGCGTAGCCGACGAGGCCGGCGACGGCGAGGACGGTGACGACGTACGGGAGCATGAGCATGAACTCGCTCGGCACCGGGGAGCCGATCGCCCCGAGCACGTTCTGCAGATTCGTGGCGAAGCCGAAGAGCAGCGCAGCGAAGGTGGCTCTGATGGGGTTCCACCGGCCGAAGATGACGGCGGCGAGCGCGATGAATCCGGCGCCGGCCGTCATGTCCTTCCCGAAGCTCGACACGGAGTCGAGCGTGAAGTAGGCGCCGCCCAGGCCGGCGACGGCCCCGGCGAGCGACACGTTCCAGAACCGCGTCGGGTTGACGCGGATGCCGACGGTGTCGGCGGCCTGCGGGTGCTCGCCGACCGCGCGCAGCCGCAGGCCCCACTTGGTGTGGAAGAGCCCGAGGTAGACGGCGACGACCGCGATGTACATGAGGTAGACGATGAGCGTCTGACGGAACAGCACGGGCCCGATGACGGGGATGTCGCTCAGCACCGGGATGGGGAACCGCGGAAACCGCGGAGCCGTGTTGAGCGCCGCCGTGTCCGTGCTGAGCACCGTGGAGAAGAGGAACGACGTGAGGCCGAGGACGAGCACGTTGAGGACGACACCGACGATGACCTGGTCGACGAGGTACTTGATCGAGAAGGCCGCGAGCACGAAGCTCACGAGCACGCCCGCGACCATGGCGGCGACGAGGCCGGCGAACGGGTTCCCCGTGATGGATGCGACGAGCGCCGCGCAGAAGGCGCCGGCGAGCAGCTGACCCTCGATCGCGACGTTGACGACGCCGACCCGCTCCGAGATCACACCGCCGAGGGCGCCGAAGATGAGCGGGGCGCTCAGCGACACCGTCCCGAGGAGGAGTCCGGTCACGGGGATCGCCGCCCCCGCCGCCGCCCAGGTGAGGAAGCCGAGCAGGAAGAGGAACGTGAAGAGGACGATGGAGACCGCGAGCACGATGCGGCGCACGCGCGCGCTGAACCGCGAGCCCGCCACGGTGAGCGCGGTGAGGCCGGAGCGATCGGCGCCGTCCGCCGTCGTCGCCCCGCTCCGCGCTCGATC
>CAKTZW010000391.1 GCA_934636065.1 uncultured Labedella sp. | reverse complement strand
ACGAGGACCGGTGTCGTCGAGGACGTCACGGAGGTCCGGTGGGACGTCCGTCCCGCTCCGCGCTGGGGCACGCTCGAGTTCCGCGCGTGCGACAGCGCGTCGACGACGACGGAGTTCGGCGCGGTCGCCGCCCTCATCCACTGCCTGACCGAGCACCTGTCGGCGGGCATCGACAACGGCGAGGCGCCGACGGCGCTCGCGCCCTGGTACGTGCGCGAGAACAAGTGGCGTGCGGCGCGCTACGGGCTCGACGCCGAGCTCATCGTGGCACCGGACGGCTCGGAGTCGCTCGTGACGGACGACCTCCGCCGCCTCATGGAGACCCTCGCGCCGACGGCGGAGACGCTCGGCTGCGCGGCCGAGCTCGCGTCGATCGGGGACATCCTCGACGCCGGCGCGAGCTATCAGCGCCAGCGTCGGGTCGCGGAGGAGAACAATGGCGATCTCACCGCCGTGGTCCGCTCCCTCGCGTCCGAACTGCGCTCCGGGCTTCCCACCGGCTGAACGTCCGACGGCGGGAGCGTCACCGCCGTCCCGGTCAGCCGCGCCCGAGGAACTTCTGCAGGGCGGCGAGCTCGTCCTCAGAGGGCCCGTCGGCGGGACGTGCGCCCCCGAGCCCGAACCCGGACCCCGACCCGGCGGAGGGAGGACCGGCCACGGCGAGACCGGAGTTCTCGGCGGCCCGCTTGGCGGGGTTGCCGGAGCGGGAGCCGCCCTTCTTCTTCGACTTCGCGGCCTGCTTGCGCGACGCTCCTCCGTGCGCGCCGGGGATCGGTCCCATGCCGGGCATCTGCGGCACGCCGCCGCGCGCGACAGTCTTCATCATCTTCGCTGCCTGCTCGAAACGCTGGACGAGCTGGTTGACCTCGGTGACGGTCGTCCCGGCTCCGCGCGCGATGCGCAGTCGACGCGAGCCGTTGAGGAGCTTCGCGTTGCGACGCTCCGCCGGCGTCATCGACTGGATGATCGCCTCGGTGCGCACGATCTCGCGCTCGTCGAACGAGTCGAGCTGCTCGCGCATGGCCCCCGCGCCCGGGAGCATGCCGATCATCTTCTTGATCGAGCCCATGTTCCGCAGCTGCTGCATCTGCTTGAGGAAGTCCTCGAGGGTGAAGCTGTCCGTCGCGAACTTCTCCGCGACCTTGCGCGCCTCCTCCTCGTCGAAGGCCTGCTGGGCCTGCTCGATGAGGGTCAGGATGTCACCGAGGTCGAGGATGCGGGACGCCATCCGGTCGGGGTGGAAGGGCTCGAAGTCGTCGAGTCCCTCGCCCGTCGAGGCGAAGATGATCGGCCGACCCGTGACCGAGGCGACCGAGAGCGCGGCACCGCCGCGCGCGTCGCCGTCGAGCTTGGAGAGGACCACGCCCGTGAAGTCGACGCCGTCCTGGAACGCCTTCGCGGTGTTCACGGCGTCCTGACCGATCATGGCGTCGATGACGAAGAGGACCTCGTCGGGATCGACGGCCTTGCGGATGTTCGCCGCCTGCTTCATCAGCTCGGCGTCGACGCCCAGGCGACCGGCCGTGTCGACGATGACGGTGTCGTACTGGCGCGAGCGCGCGTAGGCGACGCCGTCCTTCGCCACCTTCACGGGATTCCCGACGCCGTTGCCCGGTTCCGGGGCGAACACGGCGACGCCGGCCTGCTCGGCGACGACAGAGAGCTGCGTGACGGCGTTCGGGCGCTGCAGGTCGGCGGCCACGAGCAGGGGGGTGTGTCCGTCCTTCGCGAGCCACTTCGCGAGCTTCCCGGCGAGAGTCGTCTTACCGGCGCCCTGGAGGCCGGCGAGCATGATGACCGTGGGCGGCGTCTTGGCGAACTCCAGGCGGCGCTGCTGGCCGCCGAGGATGGCGACGAGCTCCTCGTTGACGATCTGAACCACCTGCTGGGCGGGGTTCAGCGCCTTGTTGACCTCGTCTCCGAGCGCGCGCTCGCGGACCGTCGTCGTGAACTGCTTGACGACGTCGAACGCGACATCGGCCTCGAGGAGCGCGCGGCGGATCTCGCGGACCGTGCCGTCCACGTCGGACGCGGAGAGCGTGCCCTTCTTGCGGAGATTCTTGAAGGTGTCCGCGAGGCGGTCGGAGAGATTTCCAAAGGTAGCCATGAGACCACCAGTTTAACCGCTCCGCTAGCCCTGGATCTCCGTGTCGACCATTTCCCCCGATCGATTCAGTGACGCGACGAGGTAGTCCTCGCTGAGGTCCTCCCCGAGCGTGTACTCGAGCACCGCGAACACGTCGTCCTCGCCCCGCGAGAGTGGCCGGAACTCGACGCGCGTGACGAGCAGCGACCGCAGGACGTCGATGGGCAGGTCGCCGGAGGAGTCGGCGAGCACGTCGTGGATCGACTCGCCGAGCTCGTCGACGAGAGCGTCGACGTACGCGACGGTGACCGACGACCGGTCGCCGAGCTCCGCCACCATGGACTCCCGGGTCTGCCGGTCGATGCCCTCGAGGGTGACGATCATCGCCTGAACGAGATCGAGGTCGTCGTCGCGCAGGTCGGACGCGTCGTCGGCGCGCAGGGAGACATCGACGGAGCGGTCCCCGAGCTCGATGTTCTCCGACCAGTAGGCGCTTCCGTCGGTCGACGCCTCGACCACCCCGAAGAAGTCGTGCTCGATCGCCATCTCAGCCCACCAGCTTCTGCGCGAACACGTGCGGGGTGAAACCGGTCAGGTCGTTGATGCCCTCGCCCTGTCCCACGAGCTTGATCGGGATCCCGGTCTGCTCCTGAACGGCGAGCACGAAGCCGCCCTTCGCGGACCCGTCGAGCTTCGTGACGACGAGGCCCGTGACGCCGGCGTGCTCGATGAACGCCTGGGCCTGCGCGAGTCCGTTCTGGCCCGTCGTGGCGTCGAGCACGAGGAGCACCTCGGACACCGGGGCCTGCTTCTCGACGACGCGGCGGATCTTCGTCAACTCGTCCATGAGCCCGCCCTTCGTGTGGAGGCGACCGGCGGTGTCGATGATGACGATCTCCGTGCCGGTGCGCTTCGCGAAGTCGACGGTCTGGAACGCGACGGACGCCGGGTCCTGGCCCTGCTGCTGCGGGCGGACGATCTGCGCGCCCCCGCGCTCCGCCCAGGTGGCGAGCTGATCGACGGCGGCCGCGCGGAAGGTGTC
>CAKTZW010000390.1 GCA_934636065.1 uncultured Labedella sp. | reverse complement strand
CTGCATGACGATGGGATTCGTCTCGAGTGGTGAGGACATGCGGTGACTCTCACAGGTGCCCAGCGGTGTCCGGCGAGGGTTGCGGGATCCGGAGTCGTTGTTCTCGCCGTCCTCGTCCCGACGCGAACGGTACCGGGCACGGTGCGCCCCGGTACCCTGGTCTCAGCCCGTCGGGTGATGGTGACCGGTGGATGCCCGCGACCCCACCGGAAGAGGTGCCGTCATGACCGATGAACAGACACGATTCGCCGACGCGCTCATCGCCGCGGAAGCGGCGCCGAGTCATCCGAAGCGCATCGCGCGCTTCGGTCGCCTCGTCGGCTCGTGGCAGGTCGCGGCCCGGCGGCGGGACGAACCGACCGGGGAGTGGACGGACGACGCCTTCAGTTGGCATGTCGCGTACATCCTCGACGGCCGTGCCGTGCAGGACGTGTCGGTGCGCGAGACGCCGGAGGGCGCGCGCACGATCGGCACGGCCATCCGCGTGTACGACGCCGACATCGGCGTCTGGCGGGTCTCGTACGTCGAGCCCGTGCGCGGGGAGTACTGCAACCTGCTCGCGACGGGCCACCGTAAGGACGGCATCCGGCAGGACGGGACGCGCAACGACGGCAAGGCGATCCGCTGGAACTTCTCGAAGATCACCGAGACCTCCTACACCTGGGAGAGCTACGTCTCCGACGACGACGGCAAGACGTGGTGGCTCGCGGAGCACAACGAGGGCACCCGCATCGCCTGAGGCCGGCCCGGTCCCACCCGGTCAGGAGACGGAGTGGGTACCGATGACGGAGAGGAGGCGGAGCCGGTCGTAGCTCTCGCTGCCCGGGACGGCGGTGTACACCATGAGGGAGTGCGAGTCGTCCGGGTCGACGAGTCGCTGGCAGTACAGGTCGAGGGGGCCGACCTCGGGATGCACGAAGCGCTTGAGCTCCCGCGGCCTCAGACCCACCTCGTGCAGCGCCCAGACGGTCCGGAACTCCTCGCTGCGCTCGAGGAGGAGCTCGCACAGCTGGGCGGCGCGCGATCCCGGTCCGCGTCTCGCCACGATCTCCCGGAGCCCGGACGCGTAGAGGCGGCTGAGGAAGACGTGCTCCTCCTCCGCGTACAGGCGACGCGTCGCCTCGTCCATGAACCAGCGGTAGCCGAGGCTGCGCTCCGGCCCGGTCCGTGCGGCGTTGTCCCCGGTGAGGGCGACGCCCAGAGCGGTCTGCCGGAGCGTCTCGCCGAGCTCGGTGACGATCTCCGCCGGGGTGTCCGCGAGCCGGTCGAGGATGCGCTGGAGCCCCGGGCTGATGTGGACGCTGCTCTCCCCGCGCGCCGGCGGGATGTGACCGGCGATGAGGAAGAGGTGGTCGCGCTCCTCACGGGAGAGGTGGAGTCCCTGGGCGATCGAGGTGAGCATCTGCTCGGACGGCTGCGGGCCGCGCTCCCGCTCGAGTCGCGCGTAGTAGTCGGTCGACATGTGGGAGAGCGCGGCCACCTCTTCGCGGCGAAGACCATCGGTCCGGCGTCGTGGGCCGCGGGGGAGGCCGACGTCCTCCGGCTGCAGCGCCTCGCGTCGCGTGCGGAGGAACGTCGCCAGGGCGGCTCGATCGATCACGGGCCCTCCTTCTCATGTCGTCCCGTCCTGTCTACAGTGTCGCGCCACGTGGAGCCACGACTCCTCGATCCGCCCCTCACGGAGCGGCAGCGAGGGACACCCACGGCGCGGTCAACAGCGGATCGGGAGGCCCTGGATGCGGATCGACCGCTCGGCGACGGTGGAACGACCGACCACCTCGAAGGAGCACACCATGCCACGCAAGCCGATCGACATCATCGTCCCGGATCTCACCGGCAAGCGAGCCCTCATCACCGGAGCGAGCGACGGGATGGGGCTCGTCATGGCCGGACGACTCGCCGCCGCCGGGGCCGAGGTCCTCATGCCCGTCCGCAACCGCCGCAAGGGCGAGGCCGCGATCTCCACAGTCCGTCGGGCGGCTCCCGATGCGACGGTCTCCCTGTACGACCTCGACCTGTCGTCTCTCGCGTCGGTCGCGGCGCTCGGCGACGACCTGCGCCGCGAGAACCGGCCCATCCACCTCTTCATCGGCAACGCCGGTGTGATGTCGCCGCCGAACCGGCAGACCACGGCCGACGGCTTCGAGGTGCAGTTCGGCACCAATCACCTCGGTCACTTCGCCTTCGTGGGGCAGTTGCTCCCGCTGCTGCGCGCCGGCGAGGCCCGCGCCGTCTCCCAGATCAGCGTCGCCGCGCGATCGGGCTCCATCAACTGGGACGACCCGAACTGGGAGCGCAGCTACGACGCGATGCGCGCCTATCGGCAGTCGAAGATCGCCTACGGGCTCTTCGGGCTCGAACTGGATCGGCGGAGCCGGGAGAACGACTGGGGCATCACGAGCGTCCTCGCCCACCCCGGGGTCGCCCCCACGAGCCTCCTCGCCGCGCGGCCCGAGCTCGGCAGAAGCGGCGACACCCCGCAGATCCGCGTGATCCGATGGCTCTCCGCCCGGGGGATCCTCGTGGGGACGGTGGAGAGCGCGGGCTTGCCGGCGCTGCTCGCGGCCACCGCGCCCGATTCCCAGCGTGGGTCCTTCTTCGGGCCGCGCGGATTCGGGAACACGAGCGGCGAGCCGGCGGAACAGCCGCTCTACCCGCCGCTCCGCAGCGCCGCCGACGCCGCGCGCGTGTGGGAGCTCTCCGAACGGCTCACGGAGACGGTGTTCGCGACTCGCTGAGTCGCGCGGGCGGGCTCTCAGCCCATCCGGATCACGTTGCCGGTGACGCGGCGACCGGCCTCGGAGACGAGGAACGAGACCACCTCGGCCACCTCGTGGGGCTCGGCGACGTCGAAGAAGTTGTCGTCCTCCGCGACGAAGCCGCGCACCTCGTCGGTCACCCAGCCCGTGTCGGTGACGGGCGGGTGCAGCGCGTTCGCGGTGACCCCGAAGCGGCTGAGCTCGAGACTCGCGGACATCGTGTAGTTGACGATCGCGGCCTTCGCCGCCCCGTAGGAGACCTCCTGCGGGAAGCCCTTCTCACCGCCGGAGGTCATCGAGACGATGCGACCCCAGGAGCCGCCGCGCCGCCCGCTGCGACTGCCCCCGCGCCAACGGAGGTCGGTGCGTCCGCGCCCGCGACGACGGCCAACG